>NZ_JBQKGQ010000002.1:0-291107 GCF_052118705.1 Agathobacter sp. LCP21S3_B2
CTCTGGTTACAGATGGTGCTTACAGCAGTGAAGCCAACCGTCAGCTTGCTGATGATAAGAACATTGATCTTGTTACAACAGATCTTCTTGGAAGAGATGCCAGAGATATCTGTGCAGAGTTTCAGTTTTCAGAAGACGGAACCCGGATTCTGCTGTGTCCTGCCGGGAATCAGCCTAAGAGTTCTTCCATTGTAAAAAGTACCGGAAAAGTAAGAGCTTCTTTTCCTAAAAATAAATGCGAAAACTGTCCATACAAGGACCAGTGCAAACCAAAGACTTCTAATAAAACAAGTGCCGTTTATATTTCAAAGGGATCGCACGAAAGGGCAAAGGCTCAGCGCTTTACCGGGACATGGCAGTTTAAATTTCTGTCAAAGGTAAGGAATGGTGTTGAAACAATACCATCCACACTTCGTCGAAAATATAATATCGACACTATGCCGGTCAGGGGCAGGATCCGAATGAAGCACCTCTTTGGATTTAAAATCGGGGCATTAAATTTCCGTAAGCTGCTCAAATATTTAGGCAGCCTGGAAAAGTGCGCCCTAAATCCGGAAATTGCCTAGAGTATTAGCTGGAAATAGGCACTTGATACACGGAATAGCACGTATAAAATCCCATTTTTTAATTTAAAATCGTTTATGTGAAATTTTCAAGGTACAAACCGTTTTTTACGAGGTGGTTTTGACCCTCAAATCATAATATAATTACTTGAACTAATTTAGCTCAAAAACTATTTTTCAAATACCATCTTGCTGCATGTCTGGTTTCTTCAGCAGCATTTTTTTCTTTTCATAGTTTGAATAATATAATACACTTTCTATTCGTTAATCTCCCAGTGTCCACTGTAACCACTTCCGACATATGATACATTAGACATTTTTTTGATTTTTCGTTTTACTGTTGCAATTCCAATTTTCAATTCCTTTGCCATATCTGCCGTTGATACTTGCGGATTTTCCTTTATCATTTTGATGATTTTTTCTTGAGTATCATCTTGGGTATCACCTTGAGTATCATCTTGGGTATCACCTTGAATTTTATCTTCGTTTGCATGTGTTGCATAATTAGAACCATAATTCAAATTATACAAAATCAATGTAAAATCATCATTATCTGCCTCAAAGACCGGCATCTTGGTTTCATCAAATTCTACTTGTCCCTCATAATCTGCCAATATCTTCTTAAATCCACTACCTCTACGTTCCATATATTTTAAACGGCTGAATATATCAGCTAATATCGGATTTCTTCGCTTTGACGGGATTTTCAACAAATCTTTTCCTTCTAGAGATATTCCGCTTACCATTCCGCCAGGTGAATATATTTCAATTCTATCATCAAACATATCTATATGGACTTCACTACCTATCTCCATATAGTTTCTATGAATCAATGCATTTACTATACCTTCAAGCACTGCTCTATCTGGATAATCAGGCATTTCAATTCTTCCGTCACCAACCTTACGCCATGCTTTCTTGGAATTATTTCTCACAAAATCAGTTCCTGCCTGCAACAATGTGACAAGACTGCCTGTATATTCCTTATCATCAAGTGCATCCACTATTCCTGAGGCTTTAGTCAGTCCATTCCATCTTGTACAAAACAATCTGGAATGACGTACCGGTGATTCATCTGCCAAAAGTGCTCCAGCATTCGTTAGATTTCCTTTTTCATCAATCAGTCCGAAAGATTCATAATCTGTATCTTCAAATGTATTCCCCGTTCTCTGTTTATATACTGATTTTAATTTTGTAAAGGACATATTATCAAAATCATATCTTGATTTCAGACTATCGTAACTTTCGCCGCTACCTCGAAGCACCAATTCTCTTAGCTGTGAAGGAGTTGCCGGAACACTTTCATTTCCTATACGCATAAATGCAATGAGTTGTCCATCACCTTCATAATAGTATGGTGTCTGCTGCCCTTTCAAAACTTCCACAATAACAAAAATCTTTTCGCCATCTTTTTCAAAATACAACTTAAACTCCGGTATTGGATTCAAATGTGTTTTTATTGCTTCGCTAATTTTCTCGGCATCACCTTCAGCATCTGCAAGCCCCACCAGCTCATTATCATTCGACACGCCAAATATCAACTTGCCACCAAAACAATTGGCAAATGCACTGATACTCTTGCACCAGCTTTTAGGTTTCTTTTCTTCAAGTGCAAGTTTTTTATCGTAATCTGTGGCTTCACCGATTAGCTGCTTTATGTCCATAAATGTCACTTCCTTTCCGCCTTGGACTAATCTTAGACTATCTTGAGCCAAAATAAGATATTAATGGGATAAAAACCGTTGTATTGCAATAGTATCTTAGACTAAAAATCTTAATTGTTATGAAATACAGCAATCCTACAGCTAACACATCTACCCAGTTCATAATCTTCTCTAAGTCTCCATCATTAATACTCTTTGTTTATAAACAGCTTTGCTATTTCATCATCTGTTCCATCCTTACCATTCTGTATTTTTAATAATAATTCACCTATCATTTTACGAAGTTGTTTTATATTCGTAGCCAGACTTCCGTCCATTTTAGATCCACCATTTTCATATACTCTGCCAGCCTCAAGCTGATTTAATTTATTACTGATTTCATTTAGTTCATAACCATATTTTTCTTTAATATCATATTCTAATTTGCTACTCATCGCCCAAATCCTCCTTTTCATCAGACCATCCACAACTACTAAATCAAATAAATTTATTTTGCTTTCTTAGGAATCAATGGCTTTTCCAACGTTGCCGAATTATTTACAACATCATCCACCACATTATCAGCATTGTCATGTTGCTTAAGCCACAATTCTTCTTCAAGTTTTAACTTATCCAGCAAATACTCATGTCTTTTGGAGAATTCATCAAAAATTTCGCTCCACTTTAACACATATATTTTAGTCATTCCATTATCAACCCAATAAACGAGATGTTGTTCACCATGATTTTTATTATTCTCCAATTCACCTTCAAGGAACCCACTCGTATTAAATTTGTTTCCCACTAAATAAAATGTCCATTTAACATTTCCCATATTAAAGCGATCTTCCTTACGTATCACTTGTAAATATTTTTTCACCTGTGATAATTGTGTTTCTCCAAGTGCTACTGTAGGTCTCTTAAGTTCAACCACCACATTCTCTGTGTCATTATTCTAAAAAATTCTCATGGAATTATCCTCTATTTGTGAAATTACATCCTCATTTCGTATATAACAAATTTCTCTAGCAATTCTTTCTAACTCATTGTATAAATCTTCCATAGAATTACATTTCAATGTAAAAGGTGCATCTGTCTCCAGTAATATTCTATCCGCAGGAATATTACGTATTACATCTTTCCCTGCTTTTGTCTCTAGCATTTTAGGGTTAATAGAAAAATATGCACCATTATCTATGGCCAGTTTTCTCTCTGAAACACTTCCTGTAAACCAATGAAATATACATTTACAATTGCTAAATGCTCCTGTTTCTTGTAAAACTTCAATAGTTGCTTTTGCAGATTTAACACTATGAATCGATAGTACTTTTTCCCCCTCTATAGCACATTGCCTAACAATCTTATGAAAACAAATAAGTTGCATCTCTTTTGAGTCTTCATACCCTTTATTGAAATCAAGTCCAACTTCTCCGATAAATTTTGCCTCTTTAAACAAATTTAAAAACAAATCAATTTCTTGATGTCTTTGTTTTACCAACTGAGGATGCAACCCCAATCCAACTTTAATTGCATTAGCGCCATTAACAAATCGTAGTTCTTGTTTATAAGCCAACGGTGTTGTTCCAACAGCCATTATTCCAACATTTACATTTTTAGACTGTTTTATTAATAATTGCATATTATCCATCAAATCAAGATGAAAATGTGTATCAATCAACATATCAGTTCTCCCTATTATCTTGAATCCATTGGTCCACCTCCATCAGTCCTCGATAGTACATTTCTGAAAGTTCCTTTAAATACATCTCATCAGAATCAAGTGGACCAGTTTTATAAATCATTATTTCCTTTGAATTTGGATTCAGTTTTAATTTCTGAATTGCATATTGAAAAGAGCGTAATTGTTCACCAACCAAATCACGATTGCTCTCGATTGCCGCAATATCTGAATATAAATACTCAGAAGGATCGTTCTTTCCAAAAGCATGATACATTGCTGCTCTTCTTATGATACATGGTAAACAATGACCACAATGTTGTGAATGTCCACCACGAATATTCGCATTATTTACAGATGAACAAGAATATGATTTTCCCATTGCATCCATTAATTTATCTTTATTTAAACACTCTGCTGCCATTTCTCCCTTTGTTTTATTCCAGTATGGATTTGAAATGGAAAAACCAAAAACACTCATACTTATTTCATTCCATAATTTTAAATAAAAAGGGTGTGTAGTTCTCGTACTATGAGAACCAATACGCGTACTATCAAGAGGAACATTCAATGCAATTAATCCATTTTCAGGCATATACAGATGATTACACCCTTTTGTTCCACTCATTGAAAATATTGCAATTGAGATAAACAAAAATGATCTGCTTCGCTGATTTTTATCTTCATCAGCTTCAGGCAATTCAATATCACTCAAACTTGTCCAAAGATATGCATTATCATGTGGAACATTGGAATAATTTTCATCTAATAGTTGTAATAAATCTGTCTGCCATTTTCTAACTCTTGGTTCTCCAGCATGACTCACTAATAGAGTTGCTTGTCCTTGTTCCATATAATTAATCGCTGCAATGAGACTATCCATTCCACCAGAAAATAATGACGCAACTCTATATTTATCTGTACGCTCTTTTTCTTTATCACTTATTGCAAATCTTTCTTCTCTTTTACTGAATTCCAATGTCCATATATCACCCGTCAAAAATTTCAACATTCGTTCTATTGTATTTCTATGATTCATCCACTTACTATCATACACTGGTATAGAAAGCGTTATTTCCCTTGTCCATGAATCTTGTGATTGTTTTCTTCTTGATATTTTCATATCTGCAATATATACCATCAGTCCAATAATTATTGCATCAAATCCACTCTCTGATGGATAAATATTTACTCTTTGCAGTTCGCTTATCATCGTTTGAAGACCATATCGAAAATTTTCATTCGATGTCTGCATAGGAAGTAGCACTTTTATTGTACTTGTCTCAGGTATTATTTGATATTCACATGCATGCTGTTCTTTATTGAACGAAGCAACTAAATGATACCTATACATATTTATTCACCTTGCCCTTCCAATATTTCATATGTTTTCTTATATATGGAATCAGTTATTTGTTCTGCTTTTGTATTTGTCATCTGCAAATTATTTTGTTGTACTTCTGCACATGCATCAGCAACACTTTGTTGAATCAACTGTTCCACTGAACCTTCTATACGTGAAATCTCATTAATATCATTTGGAAGTATTATTATTTTATTAGCAATATCATTTTTAATATGTTCCATAATTACTTTACTCATATATTTCTGCAAAATTGACATACAATCTTGAGCAGTAAGTTCTTCAATCTTTTTTTCATATAACATTTGATTTTCAGCTATAACATCAAAATAAGCTGATCTTGCCATTCCCTCATCGTTAGGTCCTCCATCTGGACAAACAAATGAGGCAATTTTAGTAAAAAAGCTAGATGCTGACAATCCTTCTAAATTGTTAATAGATAACTGGTGCGCAACTTCATTTATTCCACCATTTCTAGACAGTGAATTTAATACATTATATAATCTTGCAGTACTATTTCGTGCAGACCCTAATCTTGTTGTAGCCCTAGAACTTCCTCCTAATGAACGACTCACATATTGCGATACGCTATTTCTCATTGAACTACCGTCACGGCCACCACCTGATATGTATTTAGTAAACGTCCCTCTTGGGCCGGTAAATCTATTTATATCTCCATCTGGTGGTATAGCCTTAATTTCACCAGCATTTTGCCCTTCTCTTCCGTCATCTCCACTTTCCTCTAACCATGAAGGTACTAAAGGTGTATGACCAGATTGTCCTTTATTCCTTGTAGATGTTCCCATAAACTATCACCTCTGCGATTCTTTTGCTGCGCTTTTTATAATCGGATTTGTAGTACTCTCTTCCACATTTTTAAAAAATAATCTCAATTTATCCCTAACATTAGATGTCTTTGGAATGCAAGAATCCCAGCCTCCAACAGCCCAAATTCCCAATTTATCAAATGGCAATGTTAATAAGAAATCTACCAAATCTTCTTGAAGTTCTGAATGATATTCTACTAAACATCTAATACCTTCTATACTCTTAGGTGGTTGACTTTCTGATAAATCTCTTACAAAAACATCCTGAGATACAATTTTTAATAATTGCTTTGCATCTGAAGTATTAAGTGCACTTATTTCTTCTTTTTTATTTAGAGTATTAAATGAGCCTGCCCGAACAACCGAAGCAAGTTCTCGTAAACGTTCTTCCGGACTACTAAAGAAAAAGTCTATTCTTTCGGTACAAGCAAAATAATATGGTCTAAGATCTATACCTGCTAAAGATGGTTCTATTTGCATCCATGCTTTTATATCTTCTTGTTGCAGAAATAATTTGAATTGTTCATTTCTCACAATAATAGAATCAGATTCTTTTTCACAAACTGTTTTTGTTACAGTCTTTGTTTCTTTTTTACTCTTAGTTTTCTTTTCATCTCCTTCACTTGTATTGTTTGACATATCAGTTTCATTAACTTCTGTTTTAGCTTCATCCAATTCTTGTTCAGAAGTGATTTGAAATGCCTTGCAATGACCTTCTTCATCTATTTCATCTGCCAAAGCCTTGTAAAAATCATTATTATACTGTTCTATTAGCATCATCTTGGCTAATACTGCCATTTTTAGCTCATTAGGATCAAATCCTCTATTTCTTGCAATTTCAGTTCTCAATAAAAGCATATTAATAAATCTTTTTATATTCCTTGGATTTCCACCAGTATGTTCCGCTAATATTTTATCAATGCTCTTGGCAATCCTAACATTTTCAATTGCATCTTTATACTTATCCTTTAAAGCAGCTTTTATTTCTTCTGTCGAAAGTTGCTCTAAAGCCCATGGTTTATGAAGTTTACTAATGACTACATCTCCTAATTCTTGTAACTCTTCTGATTCACCCAGCTCGGATTCTATCATTAATAGCATTATATAAAGCTGAGCCTCTGCAATACCGATTCTAGGAATATGTAATGGCACCTGTATCAGTTTTTCCAAATATTTATCAGCAAAATTGTTATAATCCAATTTGGTAATGGTATCCTGTTTTTCATTATTTTCTTCATGCACTCTTGGAAAATATTCTTTAACTGAATATCGAATCATTGCATCATCAGCAGCTATAATAAATGCTGTATTTTCCAATGTTAGGAATATTCGTACCGCCTCTAGTGTTTCAATTGCGACCTTTGGTAAACAACGATCCAAATCGTCAATAAGTACAACAATTTTTTGAATATGGGCTTTCTCAAAAAGTTGTTTGAAATTTTGTCTAAAATCTTCCATCTCTCTATAGCCAGATGTTTCTTCTTTAGAAGTATCAATCAAATTTCCAACTGTTCCTATCAACTCTTCTACTTTATCTTGATCTACTACGGTATTTTTTATAGTACTTATAATGCCTTCCATTATAGCTAAAGGAGCTGTTCCTGTTGCAATTGAAACTCCGACTTTTCCTACATTTTTAGCTAAACTGAGTTTATCAAGGTTCTTCCATAATTTCTTACCAATATCTTTGATTTCATCAATTCCATGCTCAATTGGATGATGCTCCAAATATACTTTTGCTGTATCTTCCAACTGACACACTATTGCTCTCATAAGTGCAATTTTTGCATCCTCAAATCCTTGATATTGCCAACTATTGAACCGAATTACACTGTAATCAGAATCAATATCACTCACATTATTTTGATCAGGATTGTTTAATTTCTTTAATTCATCTTCAACCATAGCAAGTACACTAGATTTCCCTGCTCCCCAATCTCCATGCACACCAATTGAAATGGATTCCGTATTTTCTTTTAAAATTGATACAATCGTTTTAGCAATTGCCATATTATTAAGCCGGTCAATTCTAGTTTCATTATCCGATAAAATCATGAATGAACCTCCTCTCCATCATTTGTGAATAAACTAACACATACAGTATCTGCTTACGTATCGAATACATCACATACATTCGTATAAATTTTCTAAAAGTCATTAGATTATTTAAATCTTACTGTATTTCTTTTTGTAGTTAATACTTCCTACATATGTTTCCTATTCCAATTCAAAAACCTTCCTCATCAGATCTTCTGCACTACCATAGAAAAGAATTGATATCTTGCTCCAAATATCTCCTGGCATTGTAATTGTATCCGGCTGATTAGCAATAGGAACATAAACTATCTTTACACCTTGCTCTACAATATATTCTAATTTTTTTTAATTCGTCCTATATAACTTAAAAATTTGTCTCTCACCTATATTATCTTCTTTTACATAAAATTTAGTTTAACTTTGCCAAAAACTTTTCCTGCACATTATTCCAATTATCTAGACTTTTTATCAATGTTTTCAAATTCTTTTCACATAATTCTTTCTCTATACCAAGAACTTCAAAAATAATCCTTCTATAAAGCACTGTCATTTTTTGAGCATACCTATCATTCTTTATATCAATAAGTTTTTTTGATATCCTAACTCTAAAAAACATATTTTTCTTCAAATGTACATATATTATAACCATACAGGAGGTTGTTCAAATGATTAAAATATTGGCACTTAATGATCACCGCGAATTAGAAAGAATGGTTAACGATTGGATAAAAGTCAATAATGTTGATATTCTCAAAATACATTATTCTGTTATTAATTCAGAAGATGATATTATCTATTCCGTTCTCATACATTATCAATCATACAAAGATAAACCGTGCTGAATTATCTTAATGTAAATACAACTTATCCAATTTAAAAAAACGGGATTCAAACATCTAAACAAGTCATTTTTGTTATAATCCATATCCAAAAAATTATTATTGCCTTGACCTATCAACATATGAAAATACTTATTTCGCATTTCTACAAAAATATCTTTTATATTAGAAAATTTCACATTCAAAGTATTATTTTCAAAAGTATATAAATCCATTTTTATGGACTTATGAAAATCCTCCCTCAAAATATCCACTTCCTCAATATCAAACAATATTTCAAATTCGAAATCATACATCATTTGTTCATCCGCAAACAATTCCTTCAAAAAGTAACCCAAAAACTTAAGTTCTCCCATCCCCTCTCCACCTTTAAAGAATTTTTTCATACTTTCATATGAACCACGATAATCTTTTGATTTTGAAGCATATATAAGCGGAAAGCTATAGCTCATAAACTCTAATGTTCTATATAAATGTACAAATCCTTCACATGGCGAAATATCCTTTACAACAAAGTATTGAGTGATTTCATTTAGCATATGTTCATAGACATATTTATTTCTTCTATCTCTCAAAAAAAATTTATCACACAATTCACGACTTTCGTCATCATTAACATCAATTCCCAAAACCTTATTAAACTGTCTATACGAATGACTAGTCTCTCTTTCATATGGAAGAACGGTGTAATTAACCTTTTGATTGAACAACATATCATCGTTTCTATCGCAGATTCTTATCTTACCCATTAACAATTTTAACAATACTCCATTTGCAGATATGTTATTCATCTTCAATTGTTCTGGCAATTTGGAAAACTGTATTGTATTTATTTTCCCATGATAGGAATATATCCCTAATGTGTATTTTTCATCCATATTAAATCTCCATCGAAATATAATCAATCAATTGTCCGACACTGTAAATAGATAACACCTCATATTTTTCGAAATATTTTTGTACCATTCTTCGCCTTGCCATACCCAGTTTGATTTTTGAAACATCCAGGGCTGAAAAAGCTTCTTCAAACAATTCTATTCCTTCTTCCATTTCTTGCAGTGTAACTGTTCTAATGATGCTATATGTTTTATTCATTGCAGCGCAAAAACCAATAAAGTTGTTAGGCACCTTAAACCATGTACACAATTTTTCACTAACCAATGCATCATTTATGTACCCAATTACATCCTTAAATTCCCCTTCTTTTTTAGGGATATTAGAATCCATAATTTGATCTGCAATTAACTCGTTCATTTTACTTTCAATTATTTTTTGATTATCTATATTAACAGAATTACTAATATAAGCAAGATATCCCTTTATTAATACTTCCTTGCTCATAGATTCATCATTTTTCTTTTTGTTCTTTCCATCCTTTTCTGTTACCGCCAAAATAGGCAAACTATCAAAGTCAAATATATTTTTTGCTAATATTTCTATTTGGTGTCTTGCAGTCATAGGCTTTTGACCATTATTAAGTGTTATCATACGATACAACAACTTATCCATAGAATCACATATTAATATATTACAATACAATGTTCTATCTTCAGGAAATCCATTTTCCTCAGACACTCTCTGCATCGTATTTAATCGTTGTATACCATCTAATACAAAAGCTTTATCTATGTTCCTTCGAATATACTCCTCATTAACATCTTCTATATTTTTCTGAATGGTATCATCTTTTATTGCTAAAGTAATATTCGGCATGACACAACCAGCCAATATATCTTTTTCCAATCGCTGATAAAATGATTTTCTTAACGGATTTCTTTGAAAATCCAATTTGTTTATTAATGGAACAAATTTTTCTATTGCATATTTATAGGAAACACCTATAGTTAAATAGTAACTATTAATTACATTGTCGTATATGGTATCAAAAATCTTTACTTTCATTTTTTCCTCCTTAACTCTCTATATCTGAATCTGTACTACCATGCAATTTTAATTCAATTTCAGCATACGCCATCAATCTATTTATTAGTGCAGTTTTTATCTCATCTGTCCCAACTATATGTACCTGTCGATGACAATTAGGGCATAGTGCAACCGCATTATCAATAGTATCGTCCCCACCATCTGCCAATCTCTCTACATGATGTTCCTCTAAATATGGATTACCCTTAGCATCCATAAATGGTGCATCCTTTCCACAAAGATCACACTTACCTTCAGCTCTTTTCTTGACATATGCCGAAACCACTGGATCACGATCATAAATCTTAGTTGTTGTCACTTTTCCTGATGATCCCCTCTTTACCTTCTTGCTTACAGAGTCATAAAGCTCATCTATACTCTTCTCAAGATTTTTACTTTCAGCCTTAGTGTGAGCCATGTCAACAACTGCCTTGGCATTATCTAACCCGACTGCTTCAAGATAGAATGTAAATGTACACTTCCCATCTCTTGCTTTTTTCTTCTCTATTCTTATATTGGTAAAGTTAGGAATCAAGCAATACGCAATTATAAAGTTATATTCATCATCACCTTTTGACGAGATATAATATCTCGGTGCTTTAGAAGTATCTGTATCTTGAGTTACTTTCATATACATATCAAAGTCTAGTTTAAAAGTCCTCTTCTTTATCCTTTGATATCTTACTTCCCAACCAACAGAATTTACATTTTTCCATGAATCAGATTTTCTATCATATGTCTCATATACTTGAAGTACATTTGAAATATATTCCTGATGTACCATTTCCATATATTCCATCAAGTTTTTCTTGTCAAAAGTATATTTGTTATCAATGCTCAATTCGATACAACTTTTCCCATCAACTTCAATTTGATTTCCTGTGCAATTCCAAAATTCAAGTGAATTAGGTGGTACTGTTATTTCTCCACCCAAACCACCTCTTGTCTTGGCTATATTTGATGCATATGCTGGAATACTACGAAGATACAATGAATTTCCATCTAACACATTTTTACTCAATTACTTTTCCCTCCCAATATACAATTCTATACATCGTGCCAATTCAGCGATTTCATTATCATCTTTAGAAACTACGGAATGCATAAGATGCTTTACATCTACCAAAATTCCCTGAATCTGTTCATACTCTTTTTTATTTGATTTCCAATCGCTTAATGCCACTCCAATATTTACAACATTTTCTGAAATCTTCTCAAAAGGCATCAGAAATGCATTATACACAGTATAATTCTCGCCGTGCTTCATCTTAAATTTATCCTGCTCCGCAATATATTCTCCGTATGTAATCTGCTTATTTATTGATGTGGATTCTGGAAGATCTGATGGTCGCTTAGTTGCTCCATATCTATAATATTTTGCATCAAGCACATAAATATTACCATTCCATAACATAATGGTATCCGGTTCCAAACAAGCATTCTCATAAGTCTTTCCATCTATTACCCAACTGGTTCTTGGAAAATACTCTTCTTTTCCTGTAATACCATATACCTTATCAATAAGAGCCTCCCAAACATATTCAAACCGGTCTGTTCCAAACTTATAGTCCAAAGAAACATCACTATCTCCCAAATAATTCACAATAGCCAACATGTCTCTGAACAATTTTCTATTCCTATCATTAAAAGTAGTTGAAATCTTTTGTATCAGAGTAGTTCGAAACAATTTTTTATTATATTTTATTCTCGGAGTCTGCGGCATACGCAATGTGAATAACCATCCAATTTTACTAAAACTCTCATATACACAGTACTCATGAATTAATGAAATCAACTCATTTTCATTCACTTGATTCTTTCTTGTCACAAAATTCAAATAAAAAATACTGTTATCCTGCACATAAGGATCTTGAGTTTTGATAGTCCTGTTCCAGTCTATTTTCCCTCGCTTAGAAACAATGTACTGTGTTTCTCTTTCCTTATAATAACCACGCTCATAATAGTCTCTTATTACCGCCATATAAGCCTGTATAGGAAACATGGTATGATTATATTCTTTCGCCGAACTATATATATCAGAACCACGTTTTCCAGTCGTAGAAGCAATTGTATCTAACAAAAGAATAATATCCTTACGGAGTTCCTTGTCATCAGAAGATATTGCAAATCCCAAGGGGAAATGCACACTAAATTCTCCATTCACACATTTTAATCCAACGAAAGTATCTGCATCCCAGTTTTGATTTACAGAACACCTATCTCTAATAGATAAATCCTGCATATAAAAACCCACCTTTCATTAATGATTATCGTCAGCATCAACAGCAGTTTTCGCTCTGTCCTTCATTTCTTTAATCATTCTTGCATACAGTTCTGATCGTAGTACAGACTGCAGTTTATCTACCGGACTATTTTCATATACCTCTATGACTTCTTCCAACGAACCAAATTTAGGATCAAATACAGCCTCTTTGTCCATTTTGAATGCATCATCCCACAAATACTTCAATACTTTTTCTGGAAATACCTCTGAAGCCAGTTCGCTCTTCTTTACGAAATATGCTCCAAGTCTCTTATCCTCAGAGCTACTAATATCTCTGTTGATTTCTATTATTTGCTCATTTATAACTGTAGCAAAAGCTCCCCAATCTATATTTGTGCCTTGTATTTCGTCAAGAGCATGGTTTCCATTTTCAAAAACAAATTTGTTAGGAATATGCTCCATTTTCCATCTTCTCTGAAAAGCGGTATCAAGTGTAAATACATTTTGATCCGCTGTGTTCATTGTCGCAAGAATAAACATATTGGAAGGTATCCTAACTTCGTGATCTGAATTACCATAAATAATATCAGCAACTTCATAGTTAGAGATTCCATACTCACTTTCACCTACAACATCCTCCGGGTAATTATCTCCATCCTTACGATCCAAAAGCTGAAATATTTCCCCAAAAATAGCAGGTGCATTACCCCTATTAATTTCCTCGATAATCAGATAATAATAGTTTCCTGGATCTTTCCAAGCCTTCTCAACCATTTTGGTAAACGGACCAGGTGTAAATACATATTTCAGCTGTCCATCAATAACACGTGGCAAAATCTGACCAACAAAATCCGAATACGTATAATCCGGATGAAACACTACTCTTTCAATCCGTCTACCGTCGGCACAATACTTCTTTGCAATACGATGACTCTTTCCTGCCCCCGGAACACCGTATAGAAGAATATTTTTACCGCCAGTAAGACGCTTAGCAGCAGTATTATCATTAGTCACATCCGCCTCATCCATCACCTTAGCTGATATGCCATGGAATTTGCAGAAATTACAATAATTGTATCGTTCAAAGAAATCCGCCCGACTTTTCGCATTAGGAATAGCAAATTCAGACTCAATAAACGCTACCTGTTTTTCCAAATAATCTGCATTTTGCTGCTCTATGTAAAAATAATGCTTATCGCCAATCTTCTCGTATTTCAAAGGACTACAATACGACTTTAGAATATTCATAAGAATGTCATCGCTCTTACCACCAATTCTACGATTAAAGAAGTCATAATAATCAATTCTCAAATCTTGTTTACACAAAATTTCCTTTACAAGTTCACAGAATATAAGCATCGGCTCATCATCTGAATTTACATATGGATTTGGTGCAAAGTATGTCTTAATCCAAAACTCTATATATTTTTTTAGGTTTTCATCATCGAAAGTATAGAGATATGTCTGAACTCTGAAATTCCCATTTCCCCTATCCTCAAGTCCAAACTGACATGCCTGCTGATAAGATGTCTTTTTATAACCCTTAGAAACACCCTCTATGATGTCTCCGGCTTCGCTCCAACTCATTTTCTCAGCTTGATCCGGATAAACCTCTAACAATGCCTTCAAATTATCAACTGTAAAATTTCTAAATCTTGCAAATGGTGAAAATGCCATTTATTTCACCTCCTCTACAATACCTGGGCAACTCTTAAGAATTTCTTCCATAATATGAATCAACACATCAACAACAATTGAATTGCCTGCTTGCTGATACATTGATGTATCAGAAACAACAATCTTAAAGTTATCAGAAAATCCCATAAGTCTAAGACATTCTCTTGGGGTTAGCTTTCTTAATCTACCATCTGTAGTTACATAATTATCTACTCCAGCTCTATGCATCTTGTGCATTGTTGTTAACAACGGTCTAGCCACATCTAAATCAGTTTTGGGTTTACTATAAAAGTTCTTTGTTCCCGTTGCTAGTACATATTTTTCTACCTTCTCCGACAGAAAATACTTCTCTAAATCAGGTATATTATTTGCCACTGCCTCCTCTTCGGATTGGAACACAAAATCTCCATGCCAGTTAAACTGCTGATTTTTCTTCTGACACAGTTGAACTTCACCATCTATCTGTGTAAATCTCTTGGTAAGATTTTTCTCCATTGTTACAAACTCGACCCCTTTTCGAGGGAGAAAATATCCGCCGGGTGCATTTTCCATCAAAAAATCTTTCATTTTCTTCTCAAGTGGAATTGGTGCCGGGAACTCAAATGTTTTTTCTCCCAAAATATCTTCCCTTATACCCACAACAAAAAGCCGTTCTCTATTCTGCGGTATTCCATAATTCTTAGCATTAAGCACTTTCCAATAAAAACTATACCCCAATTCTTTAAATACCTCTTGCATTTTCTCCCATGTCTTACCACCATCATGAGATGTGACAGCTCGAACATTTTCATAAATAAATACTTTAGGCTTAATCTCATCAATAAGACGAGCATATTCATAAAATAATGTTCCTCGTGTATCTTGAAGTCCTCTCTGCTTTCCTACAAGCGAGAACGACTGACAAGGACTTCCTCCCACAAACAGATCCACCTGACCGGCATACTGTTTACCATTCAAAAATGCAACATTCCAATGATAATTGTCTTCCGATATTTTATAATTTGCCATATAAGACTGCTTAACTTTATTTCTCTTTTCCTGACCAGCATAAAGAGAATCTACATATTCTTTTCGTGCTTTCCAGTCATCCCCCATAGATTCAAGTTCCTTCTGAACCTTCATATAATTTATTTTTTCATGAAGTTGACTTGTTCTTTGAGAAAGATCCTGCACACGACGGATAATTTTCTTTCCATCAACTTCTTCCAATCTATCATAAAGCAATTTTACAGTTTGAGAAATACTACGCCAATCAATTCCATCCACACTATCGTATTCTACATCTTTTCCAAGATTTTCGAGAGAGTTGTCCTTTTTGTAATCATTTGATATTTCTAGCATAACTTGAAGTTCTCTCAATCTTATTTGTTCAGCAGATCCTTTTTCAATTTCGGTCAAAAATTTCTTATATTCTTTGACTCTAGATGCTTTAACATTTTCCATTGCAAGAATTTTACTCAATGTTTCAGAAGTAATATTATCAGGATAATCAGGAAGATTTTGAATAGTTGCAAAAACACTCGCATACTCATCCAAAGCTTCCTTTAACATATTAACAAGCTGATCCTTATATAAATCTTCTACTTCATCATTAAACTGTATTGTTCCAATTGATTCCTCAAGACTATTTAACTCATCCTCTATCTCATCAATATTTATGCCAATTTTCTTGGTTAGAATCTCAATATCACCATTATCACAGGCAAAAACAATTTCATTTTCTATATTCATACGTTCCAGTGCATGCTCTATTGCCCCAATACCACTAAAAACAGTTGCTAATCTAATCATATTTATCTCTTCTCTCCTTCTGTTTCATCAATCATTTCCATAATATCTGAAATATCACAATCTAAAGCAGTACATATTTTCCTTAGTATCTCGGTATTGACATTTTCATTTTTTGAAAGCTTAGCTATTGATGTGGAACTAATTTCAGCCTTTGAAGCTAAGTCTTTTTTCAACATATCTTTATCTATAAGAAGTTTCCATAATTTTTTATAACTTATTTGCATGTTCATCCTCCATCGCTGAAAATCAAAATTTCTCTATCAAATATACTACCATATTTCATTCCTTTTGCATAGACAAAATTACGTGTTCTCAAATTTTAATTATTAAAACAGCACTTTTAACTCTGTTTTCATTAATTTATAAAGTGAACGTTTTTTTACCCAGTTTGAACCGGAATTCAGCTTTAATGTTCTATCTCAGCAATTTGCTTACGCTTACAAAAGTTAACTCCGATAAACACCCCTCCCGAAGCCACCAACCATCTTAAAACACTGAATTCCGGCTTCGCCAGATACGCATTTTGTATGACAAAATGCTTCTGGTCAGAGGGAATCTCCCCCTGAAACCCCCAAATACACCCTTCGGGTGCCAAAAATACCCAAAAATGTCAAAGTGATGTGACATTTCAGCAGATAAACTACCTTGCATATTTAAGACCAAAGAATTTTTCATAAATCTCTGAACAACAAAAAAGCCAAGCCGCAATTGATATGCTTCCCTTAAAACTTGGGACATATCAAAATACCACTTGGCATTTCATTGTTTATAGCATGATTACTAACAAATTCTATTCGATTACGAATGCCTATTCCATAGCTTATCAAAAATTTTTAATTTCCAAATAATGTTGCAGTTTCCCAATTATCTTATATACCTTGACAGGCTTTTTTAAAGCATCCTGAAGTACGCTGAATAAAAAATAATCTTTTTCACTTACGCATACCACCTTATGCTTATATCCATTTGCACACAATGCAGGTACAAGTCCAAACTTTCCAAACACATCAACAATACTATCGGTACAAATATCTGCACTGCATATGATATGATGAATCATTGCTCTGTATATAGGATTACACTCAACCTGTGCATAATTAAATGGCAAGAATAAATTATCATATTTTTCCTGCTGGAGTTTCATATCAGGTGAATACATATTCCAGTATTTTTTTCCAAAGACATCCTTCGGCAAGTTAATATTATTCTCTATCAGTTCTGTCTGCCTAGCCTGTGGATTTGCTTTAAGCTCATTATACAATACTCTCCATACAACAATTTTAAACCACTCTGGATAATCTATTATAGAACATTTGCATGTATTGAAAACTCTGTCTATCCACTCATTTATTTTTGCTACAGCATCTGAAAAATTCATACTTTCCAACTGCCAACAATCATTTTTTATATTATCTGCAACATCTGAAAATTCTTCATCAAAGTTAACTTTATCTATGGCATCTGAAAATTCATACATATACATATCCTCTTTTCTTTGGGTTTTTGGGTTTTACTCTCAACTTGTATTCGTAAAATCATTATATCAAAGAAAACTTCATACACATATCACTTTTTATGGGTTTTTGGGTTTTTTATGGAAATGATGTATAAGACCGAACTTCTCCTTGCAAAACTTCCAGCTACGCTATTGCAAGACCGTTCTCTATAGATACCCCCGAAACACTTTCAAAAAATATCTTTCTGTGTCCCGATATATATTTTTCTGAATATAATTGTCCCGAAATTGACCCGTAGAGCCAACAAAAAAGCCCCATAAAGCCCGTAAATACAGGCTTTGTGGGGCATATTCCTCTATTCAAACTCGATTTTGTAAGGCTGATTTTTAGTATTTTCTTTCATATTAAATACTATTCTCCTTGTCTTTTCGGTCTTAAAATTTATATTATTTATATCTATTTGAATTATTAACATCACGATAACATCATTCAGCATTTTCTGGATTAGGCTGGATTTCTATTACATCTTCTATCCTGCACCCCAGCTTCTGGCATATCCCGTCAATGTGTTTCATCTCTACATATTGATTCTTTGACAGCCTCGACAAAGTCCCGGCACTGAATCCTACCATATTCATGAGCTGTGTCTTCTTAATATCCTTGTCGATAAGTGTCTTCCATAATGGTCTATATGATATCATATCTGCTCCTTTTTATCAATTCCGTAACTGTGTTTCCTGTTTTACTCATTATAATTCAATGCCTTATTCCTGTCAACATTTTATTCTAACTTGTTAGAAATTTTATTCATCTTTTTGTATCAAAACTATTGACGTACAGTGTACATATGGTAATATACAACCAACAACATAACAGAACAAAATTACAACAGGTTAGAATTTTAATTTTACAAAATGGAGGAAAACAATATGTTAAAGGAACAGAGATTTGGAGTAGAGGTTGAAATGACAGGAATCAGCAGAAAGAAAGCTGCAGATGTTCTTGCAGAAGTGTTCGGAGCAATCGCAGGTGAGCCAGACGGTACCTGCTATCACACACGCATCATCAAGGACCAGAAGAACCGCAAATGGAAAATCATGAGAGATTCATCTATCACACCGGTAAGAAACGACAATTCAAATGCTTCGATGGATGAATACAGAGTAGAAATGGTTACACCACCCCTCAACTATGAAGACATTGAGCTCCTGCAGGTCGTTATAAGAAAGCTTCGCGAGAACGGAGCAAAATCCCATCGCAGCTGTGGTATTCACATCCATGTTGACGGAGCCAATCACACAGCGGCATCTCTCAGAAGACTGGTAAGCTTCATGACAGCTAGGCAGGATCTGATCTATGAGGCTCTTGAAATCGGTGATCGTGAAAACAGCTGGTGTCACAAGCTTAACAAAACACTCCTTAATGCAATGAAAAAGGACAAGAACCTCACGAACGAAAAAGCAGAGGAAATCTGGTACAGCAGTGCAAATGACGGTTACTGTGGGGGCATAGACCATCAGCATTACAATTCCACAAGATACCATGGTGTGAATCTCCATGCTTTTTTCACAAAAGGTACAGTCGAATTCAGACTTTTCAACAGCACACTTCATGCCGGAAAAATCAAGGCATACATTCAGTTCTGTTTAGCTGTATCTGCATGGGCTATCACCTCCAACGACAAGCTGGTGTTCCGTTCCATGGATAATTACACTGCAGAGCAGAAAGTTACAATCATGAGAAACATCCTTACTCACAGACTTGGTCTCTATGGGGACGAGTTTAAGACCTGCCGGCTTCACATGATGAACCCTTTGAAGAAAGCCGCAGGCATGGCTGTAAGAGAAGCTGCGTAGCACACAATGCGCTGACCTATCGGCATGACGGGGAGAACGGAGACAATATGGCAAATCAGAAAAATATCCCAATAAGGCTCTGGAAAAAATACAGGATCGTTATCTCTGGCGGGCTTTCTAATGATCATTTTGTGAAAGCTCCAAACAAGACTATTGCCAGGTCTATGGCAAAAGGAGAACTTAATCCATGGATAAAAATAATCAGAATTGAGGAGGTATCAGCATGAAGAAATTATATGTAGCATACGGAAGCAATCTCAATATTGCACAGATGGCTCTCAGGTGCCCTACAGCACATATTTATGGCACCGGCCTATTAAATAACTGGGAGCTTATTTACAGAGGCAGTATGACCGGATCATACGCAACGATAAGGAGAAGAAAAGGCTCTGCGGTTCCGGTTGTGGTGTGGAGTATAATGGAGAACGATGAGAAGAGTCTTGACATTTATGAGGGATATCCCAGATTTTATTTCAAGCAGAATGTTATGGTAGATCTTCCATCTGGAAAGAAGAAAGCAATGGTCTATATCATGGATTTGAAACGGAAGCCAGGCAGACCGAATCAGCGATATGTAGAATCCATCCGAGAGGGATATATTTCAAACGATCTGGATATACTCTACTTAGAACGGTCACTCGCTTTGAATTCGCAGGAGTGTAAAAAAGAGACGTTCTGTAAAACGTCCCCTTTTTAGACAAGTGAGGAGTTGCAGCTCCCTACTCGTCAATTTTTGACTTTTGTGAACCGTTAATGGTGTGGGTGGTTCTTGGAGTTTTATTCGGCACCCTTACAATTAACTCATCGAGAGAACAGTCCAATGCCTCGCAGATAAGGTCCAGGTGGTCCAAATTTACCCTATCTACCATCTCATGGTACAACTCGTTAATCGTAGTTGGTCGTATACCGGTCTTTCTCGCAAGATCTGCCTGAGTCCACTTTCGGTCACCAAGTCGTGAAGAAAGTAAAATTCTAATCATACGTCATTGCTCCTTCCGTTATAATCTACCCCTTTTCCGGAGAGAAAAGGGGTATTTGTTAGATTATCACGTAGTTCGTTATTTCTTTATAGTGTGGGATTGAGCAATGACGACCTCATCATCTAATATATCACATCCATTTCATGCTATTTTTTCTTGAGCCACTTACTATTGACAAATCCTGCGTATTTATCAATGGCGACCAGATACCATTTTACACCATCCTTAGTGCTGTAGTATCCGTAACACTTCACTCCTGCGCCCTCTAAGAGAGTGAGGATTACAGTGTTGCCAGTACCGGCTCCTGTCCTCATATTCAAATCAGATGTTGTTACATAGGTTCCGGCAAGAGAATTATTCCTGCTCGTTGCATATCCGACCTTGGCAGAACCGTTTTTGAGCACATATTTCTTCTTTGTTGCAGGAGCGGAAGGTGCCGCCGGAGTTGCCGGCTTGACGGATGCTTCTTTATCATACTTCGGAACTCCAAAGCCCCGGATGTATTTTCCGTTCACAGCAAGGCTTCTTCTCTTGACCGCATTGGAATAATTACCCTCAATTACAGTAATCAGGGCACCTTCTACCTTTTCAACAACACCGACATGATCACTAGAACCCTTATTATCTCCGACACCGCTATCCTGCCAGTCATAAAAGATATAATCTCCAGGGCTCGGAACGTAGGCATCATTCTCCACCCAGCATCCTAACGTCTGGAATAAGGCAATCAACTTATCACAGCCGCACTCTGTAGGGATAATGTTTGTATATCCCTTGGCAATGGCACACGCACTTGCAAAAGTGGCACACCATGCATCAGTGTACTTAACCTTATATCCTCTCGCCAGCGGCTTGTGGTTGTTGTAAAGGTCGATAATCTTTTTATGGCTTCCATCAGCTTCCTTGCATCCAATCCAGCTCTGTGCCTGTGCCACAATTTCACTTCTCTTTCTACTCATACTCTTAGTACCTCCTACAAATTTTTCGTAATAATTCTGACCATACGAGGCTCTTTTCTTCTGAACCGCTGTACTCTGGTCAGCAGGTCTTTCAAACTGCAAAAGAACCGCATTGGATGCCTCTGCGACACTTTCTGCGGTTCTCAAAATCTGATATACGGAGCAATACGACTGCTTCAGTTCCTTAACAAGAAATGCAAGCTGCGTTTCCATATCTCCGATTGATGCTTTTTTGGCTTGCACGAATGTAAGCAGATTTTGCTTTCTGCTCCAGTACGTCCATTGAGCCAGTCCATACCCGGCGCCGTCTTTAACGAAATTCTGATAATCTCCGTTATCAACGGCAGCTGTGTATGTATCATCGGTAAGCCCCAGTTTCTTCTCGGAACTGTTCTGCAGATTGGTCGGTTTTAATCCGGACTCTGCATACAGATTCCCCATGAGTCCGGCTGTACCGAACTCATTGAAACCATTGCTTTTTAAGTAATTCCAAATCTTCTCGTCATTTGTTTTTCCAGTTAAAGCCATACGATCGCCTACCTTTTAAACTGTGCGATTGCCTGCATTACCTTGTCATATCCAACCATTGCACATAGCCAGGACAATAGAATCAGTGCAATCAGATATACCGCTGTCTGTGCATTAAGTACAGTTCCGACCAGAATAATATAGGCAATGCCAACCGCAATTGAAAGACTGATTGCTACATATCCTGCAAGGGCATTGGAATAATACTTTGTTCCCCGCTCGTCCAACCACTTTTTAATAGCCTCCGTAAAAAGACCAGTCAGTGTGGATACAATAAGTAAACCTAATAAAAATACTTCAAGACTCATCTTTCATTTCCTCCATTTCTGAATTGTTATCTTCTTTTCTGTCTGCACGTTCCCAGTCATGCTCCCTTTTCCTGTCCTTGGTCGTGCGGATCCATCCGCAAATGCCGGCTTCTCCGATTGTCGCTGTGATAACAGCACAGGCATACGTTTCCGGTATGGCTGCATACTCCCGGAATATGCACAGCATCTGCCAATTAAACCAAATAAAAAAGGCAAACATCAGAATCAATACCAGATTCAGAGTGCCTACCTTTCCTATTGCTTTTTTAATGTTCTTCCACAGGTGGAAGCCTCGCCTTTTTCGCATACATACCTCCTACATACCTATCTGTGTAAACACAAAGCCTACGGCAATGCCAATTATCGTTGTGATCACATAACCAACGGCCTTTCTCCACATCTCACCGTCTTTGCTTTCTAAAGACACGAGACGTTTTCCTTGTGCCTCCTGCTCTTTGACCATGCTCTCAACAGACTGTGCCAGCTTTTCAATTGATACCGTAAGAGCATTGATCTGCTTGGTGTTTTCTTCCAACTGTTCAATTCTCTTGTTCTGACGGTGGTCTTCATCCTCAATGCGTTTCTGATACTCCTCGTACTCTGCCCTTGTGATTGGCTCCTCCATTCACTGCCTCCTTTCCAAAGAAAAAAGAGACTTCCGGCTCTCATTCTTTCATTTCTTCGTACTGATCCATACATTCTTCCAAAATTTTCTCGTCAATCTCCTGGTTTGAATCCACTTCAAAGAATCCATTTATAGTCCGCAGGTTATGTATCTCTCTGACATAGCTTTTCAGTAAAGCTGTCATTCGATATATGATTTCATCCTGCTTTTCAACCATGTCCATATAGATTTCAAGAAGCTCCAAATCATTCTTACCCATGCTATTCCTCCATATTGTGTGTGAGTACAAAATCTTCCCACAGTTTATCCTTAAAGCGGTTTCCATCAACATGCTCAAGCATTCCTGCGTAGCTGGCTGCCACCTGCTTGCAGTAATCGAAGGATACCTCATATTTTTTGTATTTTTCTGCCACTCTCCGAAGGTTCTTTTTCATTCTCAGAGTAGTGCTTTTCCTCAAAAGAACATGATCTGGATAGATTACGCATCCCACGAACTCACACCCACACCTGTTTGGCCGGAGTGCACACCGATCATTAAATTCAAGTAGCAGTTTTTCATTGAGAAACTGAGTGAGCAGCTTCCCATATTCCTTCAGTTTTACCTTATCTGTATCAGTGATAATGATATCATCTGCAAATCGGATGTATTTTTTTATCCCAAGGGTTCTTTTTGCGTACTGGTCCAGCGGATCAAGATACATATTCCCAATCATGTGTGACAGTCCGCCTCCTATGGCGATTCCCTTATCCCAGAGCATTTCATCGTCCGTAATTGTAAGATGGTTGCCATCAAGTGGCATCCCGAACGGTCGCTGTGTGCTGCACATATAGTACCGCATAAGCTCTACAGTGTATTTGTCGGAGATCTTCTTTTTAATGATATTCATCAAAACTTCGTGGTCAATCCGGTAAAAGAATTTTCTAACATCAAACTTGTAATAATACGCATACTGTCCTCTACCATTAAACTCACGAAACCACGAAGCAAGTCTCCTAACCGCTTCGTGCTGTCCTCTGTCCGTAACACATGCGTATGTGTCAGTTATGAATCCTCTCTGAATTGGCTCATATAGAACGTCATATATTGCCCTCTGAATCACTTTCGTGGTGTAATCAGTGTAAATAACCTTTCTTACTTTTGGATCAAATACAAGGAAGCTGCGATACCGCACTGGTGGAATATCCAGTCTCCTGAGCCTGTCTCTCAAGTTCAGAAGATTTTCCTCAAGGTTCCTTCTGAACTCTATAATCTCCCATTTGTCAGTGTGCTGTGACGCACAGTTCTTATCTGCTCTGAGCAGATTTTCAAATGATGTTATTTCATAATAAACATTCTTTATCGACATTGTTTCTCCAGTTTGGCACACACGGAATTTGGATATGCCTACTATCGGTGTGTGCACAGTTTTAATTTTTTGCCTATGGCAAGGAAAAGCAGTCCTTTACCTACCATGTACTGGGAGACAGCCCTTGAGCTGTCAGCATCTGACTATTTGGTAGAGCGGAGCGGAAGCCGAGGTCCCAGTTCGAGTTCGAGCGGGGATTGTTGCCGTTCAAGGCGAACAGACCCGCATTAGCACCGTTGTTCCAATTGCCACCAGAGTAGAACGCTACACCGCAATCCCTATCTCTGGACATTCTTGATCCAGCCGCCTACCATTTTACCAATTTCAACGACTTTCTCAGCCCAGATTTCGTATTTTTTGATCGGAAGGAATCCAAGCTTGTAAGAAAGACGGATATATGCTTTTAACTTTGTCACTTCAACATCAAGTTCCTGCAAAGTTGTCTTTTTATAATATTTCTTAGACCCCTCGACTACTCTTTCGAGGATAAGGTTCATACACCGCTTTATATCCACAACTAAGGCAAACTTCTCAGACTTTGGAAATTGTTGCAAACACACGTAAGCATATTCCATCATCTCAAAGACCTTCTGCTGTATCTTCATTTCTTCCATTCTTTTTTCATCCTCCCGTTAAAAACACAAGTTATTTTAGCATCCTTGTTAGAATTTATGCCATTTTGTTACATTATCACGTATTCCGTTATCGTAACCTCCAAAAAATATACCCCCACTATCGTGGGGGTAGACAGAACACATTACTCAGTAGGCAGGTCTACATAAGCGGAGCGGAAGCCGAGGTCCCAGTACGAGTTCGAGCGGGGATAGTTGCCGTACAAGGCGAACAGACCCGCATTAGCACCGCCGGTCCAATTGCCACCAGAGAAGAACGCTCTCTCGTCGGCTCCATTGTTCATCCACATATGGTCGTCTTCGTATTCAGATGCAGTCGCACTTGCAGGCAGAAAGGCCAATGCCTTTAACACTGCCTGAGCTGCCGCTGATACAGAAGACGCACAGGTAACGCTTGCGAAAGCACAATCACGAGAAGTGTCAGCCTGAGTGGTGATTGTTGCAGAATAGGTAATCTTGCCAGATACCCAGTCAAGCTTAATAGAGTTCGCTGTAGTTCCAGATCCGTTCGGGGTAATGTACGCTCCGGTTGTCGCATCAATGGCTTTCCACTGTGCACTGGATGCTGCCTGTGAATGGTCGAGATCCGCAGCATTGTTATTAACAAGCACCTGCAGTTCTCCTTTTACAGTTCTGGAACCGCCATTCCACTCCCAGATGTTTCCATTCAAATCCCAGATACCCTCCAGAGTGCCGTCATGGCTCCATGATACAGGACCAGTTCCGGTCAATACTCTGGCTGTTCTTCCGGAATCATTTACTCCTGGAGCGGGAATTGCTTTATAGCCACCCTCAGAAGCATCTTTGCCATAGTTGTTATTACCTTTAGGCAGACAGCCATTTGCCTTGCACCACAAAGCGATTGCCGCCCATTCAGCCCTTGTCATAAGGTGCCATCCGTCGCCCTTCTGTGTACAGTAGCTGATTGCCTGATCCAGATTAACAGAAGTCTTAGGGTCTTCACAAGGAAGGCTGTACGCTCTGTTGTTGTTCACAATATTCTGGTACTTGGAAATGTAGATTGCATCAACTTCCTGCCCATTGACGATAAAGGCAGGATGTACGGAATCTGCTCCGCCAGGGATAACCTGTGAGATTTTGAATTTCGGGATTTTAACCATGACGGAAGGAAGCCCCTTATCATCATAAAGAATATCATTTGTAGGGCACACTGCTTTAAGTGCCATTGCTGCTAAATCAAAATTTGCCATAGTGCTTATACCTCCTCTACTCTTTCTCTCTCATCAATGCTCCAAAGTGTAAGTGTGACATCATCCATGTTAAGAGGCTTTGCAACCATCTGGATTCCCTTCTCTCCATCTTCTCCATCTGTTTCATGCTCCTCATATTCCTTGGCTGGAATATCGACTTCTGCCACATACCACTTTCCGGATGCTGTGCCGATTACAAGATCTCCATCATCATCAAAACAGATATCCTTATGCTCCGGCTCATCCTTCTGGAGCTTGGCCAGATTTAACATAAGCTCGTCAGCGAACGTGATCTTGGTACCGCTCACTTCGTAATCGATCTTGGTGCCTGCGTTTTTCTCTACAATTTTCATGAAAGAATTCCTCCTTTTACAATGTATTTAACTGTTACTGATGTGGCACTTCCGTCAAATCCAAGTTTGAATCCGTTAAGAGCCTTATCTGATACCGATAATTCCCCAGGAAGCCCACCGGAAAAGTCCGTCACCCTCGCCTCTACAAGGTAGTTAGTTGTCTTCCTTGTCTTGGTAAGATTTATGGTCTTATCGCCGTTATTGAACGGATACTTCAATGTGTTAGTAAGGGTAACAGTACCCGTTTCCACAATGTTCTCCGTCTCAAGGCCGCTTACTCTTTCCTCGTGATCGTCTTCAAACTGAAGCTGATGCTGAAAGATAATCTGCTGTGCAATCTGTGAATCCTGGATAGCTTCCTCAATGCGGTTGAAGTTCTCTGCACTCTGATTGGTGCCATGCTGCATGAGTTTCCCGGCAGGCTCCATTGTCACAGTTCCGTCCGCATTCTGAGTAGCTTTGTATGTTCTTGCAGGATCTCTTACATTGTCCTGCCAAAGCATTCTGTCAAACATGTCTTTCCTCCTTCTATTCTTCTACCATAGGCACGTCGATCTGGATCAACGCACCTTCCGTTGAGCTCTTGACAATAGACCGGTTGCCTTCATACGCAACGTCTCCGTCTGCATCAAGCAGTCGTACTTTGGTAATAGTTATTGACATTTCATCGGTTGTCTCGATTTTGAATGTCATGGTATTTCCAGACATACTCTTTTCAGTGAATCGTCCTTCGTACCACTTCCCGGTTGCCGAAGCATAATACTGTGCTCGGGCAATCTTGCGCAGCCACCATCTGCGGTTTTTATCCAAAAATGTTTTCTGCCAAGCCACTACAATCCCTCCTCTCCACATAGATTTGTACCGCATTCTACATATGTTAAAACAGCAGAGCTTTCGGAAGTTCCAAATGAAACTCTGTTTTCGCTCTGCTGACCTAATGTAGCAATATCAGGGTTGGTTCCACATTGTTCGTATGCTATCAATGCAGAACTCTCATTTGTGCTAATAGTAATCTTATCCTCGTAAGAAATGCCTACTGTGGTGTTCTCCGGATATGTGCCGGCTTCCTGCTCCTCTGAGCTCGGTAAATGACCGTAGACAATATCAGATGAACTGGTACGTATATTTACACCATTTTCAAGAACCATGCCCTTAGTGGTATCTGTTGGATACGTTCCTGCGAGCATGTTTTCGTCACTTGGCATATGCGGATATACCACATCATTGCTGATTGTGCCGACATTCATGCCGGATGGAATGTATGCACCTACGGTTGCTATATCCGGCTTTGTTCCACACAATTCATATGGAAATACATAATGTGTGATACTGGTATGGAACTTTATCTTTGTGGTGCTTATGAGCAGGACTTCTGCCAGGATATGTGCTGGCTTCATTTTCTCTATCAGAGCCTCAAGGTCTGATATATATACCTGATTCTCCTCTTTTATCTGTACCGAAATGGTAAGTCTTGTTGTCATTCTTACGGATGGAGTTTCATCACATCCTGTATAATTCTTCACTATGCTCTTAATAAGTGAACCGGAAAACTTGTCTCCGCCATTCCAGAACAGCTTCACCCTTTTTCTTCTGTATTCGAGATCTGTCTGTGAATCAGGAAGAAGATTGAGCCATTTTTCCCACCGGCTTATCGTTTCCTCATCTGCAGTATCGATGAACTGATCCTGCATAAGCTTTTCAAGCCCTTCCGCACCTACATCAAGCGTTTTTCCTGCAAATCTGTAGTTGGTGTCCATTTCCAACAAATCCCGATAAAAAAGCGGACCGTAGGAAAGTAATTCCTCGTATCCGCTTCTTTGCTGATTGTAAAATACTGTACTAAGCATCGATCAGCACCTCCTTCAGAACAGGTGCGCTCTCCTTCCCTACCTTTACATTTTCAGTAGAGCCATTGAGCTTCAGAGAAGCAGGAACATAGTCTAATATGCTTTCTGCCGACGCAATCAGCGAACCAATTGAGGACACTCTCACAGTAATATCCTCGTCTCCATCGACAACCAGTGTCTTGAAATAAGTCTTGATTGCATTCTGGACTTCCGTCTGTGCTGTCTGCTTGCTGTACCCGCTTTTCAAATCCGCACTGAATGATACCGAAATATCAACCGCCTCCGGAGCAGCCGCCAGAAAATGAGCTCCCAGATCAGATACCCCATCTCCTAAGCCATCACTGAACGTAAGAGCCTTGCCGTTGACAGTAACTTGATACCCTTCCACAATCGGATCAATATAACTCTGTACGTCCTCTAATATGCTCTTAGCGGGGATTCCGCCCTCTGTGGAATATATGACAGCCTTAACGGTATTTTCGCCTCCGTACAACGGCAATATGTGTGCCCTGCCTACACCCGCTCTTTCCTCGCACCAGACTTTGTATTGTGAACGATTATTATTCTGTGCCGGTCCTGTTTTCTTTTCCTGCCATCTGCTTCTTAAATCATCGTCTGTTTCTTCCTCAGCTCCCGGAATATAAAGAGAGCCAAGCGTACATGCTTCAAGACCGTTGACTTCGTAGACTGGCACGACATTCTGTCCGGGCAGGATAGAATTGGTCGCAGTTCCAAGGACTTCTGACTCCAGCAAAAACCTGTCGTCCTTCGATATAAGCTTGAAGTAGCAGGAATCCACAAAGAACCTGCTTCCAAGCTCCGGAGTTGTGCCGGTAAATGAAACTTCATAGTAGGATGGAGTGGCACTTTGTCTGTAAATGCCATCCTGAGCCGCCTTTTCCGTCAAAACATCTCCGGTGCAGGTATCAACTGCCAGCATTTCAAAGGCTGTACTGAGATCATTCATGAATTTTGCAATACGGATGCAGTGACCTGTGGCAGCATCCATAAATAAGCTTCCCTGTCTGGTATCCACCCCGTATTCTTCACCAAGAGCTCTCGCCTGATCCATAAAGTAATCTTCCGTAAATTCTTCAAACACCTAAATCACCTCCTTTGTCTGTATGCTTCCGTAAATTGTGTCTACATCAAACGATATGATCACACTGTCCTGATGCGGATAGGTATCCTTAAATTCAAACCCGAAGTTGTAAACATCCAGAATTCTCGCGTCATGAATCAGTGTGTCTCTGATAAGGAAGGGCATTTCTGCCTCTATATACTCTCTTGTTGCAGTGTTCCTTATAACACTGTCACGTATTTCGCTGCCATACTGACTGTCATAAATAAGGCAATGAAAACGAGGTGTCAGAAGGGCTTTCTTTATGAACTGCTTAACAGCCTCCTGCTCATCTATGAATCCGGCAATCCGACCAGCTTCCCAGTCTATAGCGTAGGTTCTTGATGTGATCGTTTCCTCGTCTTCAATGGCAGCAACCGGAATAGCTATGTCAACCGCCATCTGATTACCCCTTTCTGTCCAAAATGTAATATTGTTTTCCGCTGTTGAATGCCAGCAGATAAACGGTATCGCCTTTCTTTAGTGCGTTATGAATCATAAGAACTCCGTCTCTGACAGTAAATGTTGCCAGAAAATGGGAATGTGCTCCATCATCGCTTCCGCTTAGTTCCTCATGTGTATGCTTTCCGTCCGTCTTCGTTTTTGATATGAGAGAGCCGGCTCCCGTTTCCAGATCAACCTCGACCTGGTAGTCCGTAAGGCTTCTCGGTACCACAAGCGAATTGGCGGTTAATACCATTTTTGCATCATTCTTCAGCGTGACTTCCAGTGGAGAGGCGGATGTTACAATTCCCTCCTTCACACTCGGTGCTTCCGGTGCCATTGATTGTATCAGCTGTTTTATTCCGGTAGGTGTTTCCTGATCTGCCATAATCCATCCTCCTAACTAAATGTGCCATCATCAACCCAACCAAACACCCTGCTCTTGCTGTCTGTGTGCTCTAGGTGCCATGGGTGAGCCTTGCCTTTTGCAATGTGAGTAATCTTGGCCGGACCTGCATTGCATCTGGAGCCGGTAGGCTTGCTTGCGGTACTGTTCACATAGTGGTAACCTCCATTGAACTGCACAACGTCTCCTATCTTGTGTTCAGAGCTTGTCTGTGTTGAGCCTGATGATTTTGTCACAGGCTCTGCAAAGTTAAGCTTTAAGGTCATTGTATGGCTTTCTCTTGTGTACTTGTGGGTGTCTTCATCAATAAAAAAAGACCGTTTTAATCCAAGATGAGGGATGATAACATAAACACATTTTCCGGATACAGCTTCCGATACTCCCATGCCAGAGACCTTCAAACTCTGCTCCGGTGTCCCCTTTTCATCAAAGATTGATTCGACCAGCTCCTGCATCTGTGCGGCTGTGTAGGAATCGTCCACCGACTTTACCTCCATGAAGGTACCAATCTTCGATTCCAGCTCGGTATTGGCTTTCTCATACACTATCGCATCCTCCTTCGACAGGAGCCTTACTCTGGTTCTTATCTTCTCAATGCTCTTGGAGTATTCGTAACTGGTGAGGTTTGACTGACTGCTCCCAGCTTCCAATACCCACTGCATGGCATTTTCCACTCTTTTTCTTAAATAAATCGTGCCATTTTCGGAAGAAATATAATATCTTTCCCCTGTGGCTTTATACGTTGTGCTTAACGCATCGAGCATCACATCATAATAAGTTGTCTTTGCTTTTGGAAGTTCCGGTATTACATAGCTTGTATCAACCGCATTTCCTGTCATTCCCAGCCTTGACATACAATCATTGAATATATCTGTGGCCGTCTTGTTTGTATAGCAGAATGAATCCTTGTTGTTCGCCAGATAATAAGCATTGTCATAGGCTTTTACCACCAGCTTTTTAGAATTACTCTGCTTATGGCTTGTGATTATGCCCCGGAACAGCTCTTTGCCGCCCTCATAAAAAACACATTGGTCTCCATTGGCACAATCTACCGTAACCCTTGAATGATTGTATCCATCATCATCCATCAGAGTGATACTGACAGACCTTGGAGCAGCTCCTTTCCTGCCGCTCCAAGTGATCTCCTCGAACATATTTGACACATCATAGCCCGTTCCGTTATGGATAATTACAAATTGTATTGCCATGGCTACCTCCTATGCTGCCGGTATGGTATAAACCTGTCCGGGATAAATCAGATTTGGGTTACTGCCAATAACACCTTTATTCGCATTGTAAATAACGGTATATTTAGCTCCTGATCCGTAGAACTTCTTTGCGATGTTCCAAAGACAGTCGCCCTTTTTCACTGTGTATGTCTGTGCCGCCGGAGTGTTATCCACCCTTGGAGAGGATTGTGAAACAGTAGCTTTCTGTGTGGTAACATTCACCTTGATCTGACGCATGGTGATTTCTCTGTACTCCTTGAAGGTAATGTCAAACTGCACCGTTCCAGGATCGCCGCCAACCTCTGATGTTTTGAATTTCTCAATGGTGGCATACATGGATATTCCCATGCCTCCGGTAAGAGTAAGCCGCACCGGCTTCTTGGTGTTCTTCATTGCCAAAACCTGTGCTACTGCTGTGTTCGGATCCGGAATGTTGCTGTAATTGCATCCGCTGAAATAAGTCTTCGGGAAAAAGCTCGAAAAGCTAATGTTCGCAGCTGCACTGTCCTGTATAATCGTACACTCACCAACTCCATACACCTTGAGGTTGGAGTTGTCACTGCCATACGACACTTCTATTTCTTCCGGAAGAACCGGAAACCGAAAAATGCTGTTCAGCTTCATTGCTAATTGATAATTAGAACTCATACGACAAATCTCCTTCCTCCTCAATTTCCTGCTGAATGATACCCATAAGAGCATCCTTCATGTTCGACATTAACAGGCTTACAACATCTTCCTTTGTGACACCATTTCCGGTTACCTTCATTTCTCCAGCACCCTCTACTCTAAAAGTCACTGTCCTGTCGCCGCCTACTGTATCATTAGCCGCCTGCTCCGGCTCCACATAGAAACTGTCCGAAGATGTATCTTTTGCAAGTATGTTAGCTGTTTCATCAGCTGTATAAACAACTTCTCCGCCACCAAAATTGACAAGCTCCGGACCTTCCTCGCCGACCAGTGCAAGTCCCGGTTCCGCATCTACGGTACCTTCTGCGTATGCATGATATCCACCGCCCTTTAGAGTGGTGTTTGCAAAGCTTAGGGAATTGATTGCACTCTGGGCTTTCGATACTCCGTCTTGAATTTCCTTCACATAGGCATCCATAGTGGATTTCGCATTTGCCTTCGCTTCATCACTCAGGTTTAGATTATCAACAGCTGTTTCCATATCCGTCTGTATCTTGGTAAGGGAATCAGAAAAATTCGTCTCCAACTCTGCCATACTGGTTGCTGTATCGCCTTGAGCTGTCTGCAGGTCATTGTATTGCTTCACTACTGCTGACAGATCTGCATCATTCATGCTTTCCATGCCGGCCAGCATTGCAGCTGACTCCTCACTGCCATCTGACAAATCTTTCAGCATATCAGACAATCCTTCGATTTCGTCTGCTCTGGCTGTAAGAGAATTCATGTTCTCGTTGTATGAGTTCCAGTAATCTATCTGTGACTGCAACGCATCCTTGATACTCTGGGATGTCATTGCTGTTACATCCTCAACCTCTGTCCATAAATCATACTGACCTTGAACACTCTGCAGAGCTGAATCGTAAGCATCATCATAGGCTGTGCACAATTCTTCAAGCTGTGCCGAATAGCCTTGAATGACACTGCTTGCCTCGTTGTATCCGTCAGATGTACTCTCCAGTACCTCTCTCTGCTGCTCATATATCTCAGAAGCCTCTGTTGCTGATGCAGACGCAAGAGCAAGTTCTGACATCATGCTGTCGATTTCTTCCTCAGAGTACCCCATTTCTTCATAGCATTCACGAATGGCATCTGTGACACGATTAAATTCCTCTTCTGCATCTGCAGTCGCATCTTTAAGCACACTATACTCGTTATAGGCATCTTTTACCGATCCAGACCAGTTCATTTCAGCTCCATCAGCTAAACCCGACCATGCTAAGAATGGATGTTCTTCCGACCAATCTTCATCAAGAGCTTTCTGATATTCTTCATATGCTGCATTCATGGACTTATTAGCTTCATCAAATGTGGACTGTGCATTTTGGTACTGTCCTATATAATCCATAAGCTTATCCATGTTTGCCTGTGCTTTCTCCTGATTTGCGGAATCAGTAACCGCCTGCCATAAATCTTCCACCGACATGTTCAGTTTTCCGTTTGTAGAGTCAAGCGTGAGGTTTAATCCCTCATAGGAATTGTTCAGTCTATCGACTATGCCTTGCATAATTTCCAACTGCCCACCAGATAGATTTGTATTTTCCTGCATAGCTACAAGTTGAGCGATTAAAGATTTTGAGGAAGATTCGCTATCATCAATTCCACTCATTGTTTCTTCGTATTTGCTATCAATTTCATCCAATGCCGTTCGTAATTCCTCGGTCTGTGCAACAAGATCTGCTATAGTCTCTTTATTTTCCTCAAACGAAGCACTCAACTCGTCGATTTGGTTTTTTAATTCGTATGCCGCAACTGTATCTGCCTGTCCAGCTTCTTCAAGTTCTGCATATTGATCTTGTAATTTATCGAGTTCCTTTTGTGTCTCCTTTGACGATAGAGTAAGATTCTCCTGCGCCTTTGCCATCTCATCTTCTGTATTATTAAGATAAATAACTGCCGCTGTAACTCCTCCGATTGCTGCTGCAACCAACGCAAGCGGTCCAAGGGCTACCGACATAGTAGTCCCCATTGCCGCTGTAACTACAGTCGCTACCTTTGTAACAGCGGTGTACGCAGTAAGTGCAAGAGTGACACCACCAATCCCAACAGCCGCACCAGTAAGCAGTGCGGAAATTGCTGGATGTTTCGTGATAAGTTCTGTAAATCCATCTGTAATATCTGCTATACCATTCTTAAACTGTGTCACCGTAGGGTTTATGTCGTCTCCAATGGCGATTGCGAGGTTATTGAAGCTATTCTGCATACGTTCTGTCGCATACTGCGTAGTATTCGTCATAGCAGAATAAGCTCTCTCCGTTGTTCCTGCTGAATTTCTCAGCTTATCCAGATTGTTATTAAATGTATCAAGTCCCTGATTGATAACAGCGTTGGCAGCCTTTCCGGCTTCTGCACTGCCCCACAGGTTCATCAATGCTTCACTGTCCTGATCCACGCTGTTATAGAGAATTTCCAGAACGTCTGCCAATGAATATCCTGACTTCATCAACTGTCCGAAGGACTGTCCTGTTTCCTCCATGATTACTCCGGCAACCTCCGAGCCGGAATCACCCAGCTCATTGAACATACTGGAGATATAGGTCGTGGATTCTTCAACGCTTACACCCGCCTTGGTCAGACTGATGTATCCTGATTCCAGATTGTAAAGATCAATCGAATAAGCGGATGCCGTACTGATAGCTTTACCCATGCTGCTTGACAACTGGTCGATTGTCATAACACCCAAGTTCTGGGATGTAATCAAGCTATCCGAGATATTCGTTACCTCGGAAGCTTCCAGCTGATACGCATTGAGGGCTGTCGTTAATACAGACAGGGCAGATGCAGACGATGTAAAGCCCGCTGTGGCAAGCTTTGACGCTTCTCCTACAGTTTCTACCGCTCCCTCCGTGGCGACACCGGCTGATATTGCATTGTAAGTGGCATCCGCAAGCTCATTTACGTTCTTTGCAGTGTCCTTTGATAATCCAGATATCTGTGTAGAAAGCTGATCTGCGGACAGCACGGTGGTGTCGGCTACCGTAGATACCATGGCAACATTCGTCTCGAACTCTGTAGCTTTATCAGAGGCATCTGAAAATGCATCCGCTATTTTATTCAGTACCGCCACAATTCCGACTGTAGCAAGAATATCATCCAGTCCTACCACCGCATTTTTTGACTTGTCCCCGAAATCCTCTGATTTCTTGCTCGTTTTATCCATTTCCTCTCCGAGCTGTTCTGTCTTATTCTGCGCTTCCTCCGCCGCATCCGCTTCTGCTTTCAGTGCATCCTCTGTCTTAAAGCCCATATTTACAAGTTCTTCTGTTGAATAAACCGCTTCCAGACAGCCCTTATCATAATTGCCAACTGCATCCGTCCAGTAATCGGTTGCCTGCGCCGCCTTTTCCATTGCTTCTGTGGCTTTCTGTGTTTCTTCTGTGGTATTTGCAAATGCCTTATCCGCTGTATCCGATAATTTGTCGAAAGCGTCAAGTGTTTTATTACCGGCACTGGACATAGCATCCAACTTATCGCTTATTTCATCGATGGCTTTAAATATTACCGATAATCCAGCCACTACCTATCGCCTCCCTTCCGACCGGACAGCAAATATACTCCTCGTCTGCAAGGGTCTTCAGTTTCTACAAGCTCGGAAGCTATAAAGAAACCTCTTTTTCGCTTGGGCATTCTCTCAAATTCCTCTGGTCTGAGACCATGCCTCTGCCAGAGGACGTGTGCCCAATACTCCAAAGTGCCCTTGCTTTCAATCAGTTTTTTGCGTCTTCGGTCTCCTTAGCCTCATCGTCCTCCTCCGTCAGGCCAAGAACTTTTAACACCTGCTTGCTTACGTGTCCGTATTCCTTATTGGTAGGGAATACTTTAAGCGGCATTTCGGTAATGTCCACGCATCCGAAGTATTCCATGAGCTTCTTGTCCTTCAGATCAGGATAAACGAGAGCCTCTACCATGAGGTGGCGGGCTGCCTTGTTTCTGTCTCTCTCGACCTTATATACAACATTGCCATTCTGAACAATGAAATTACCCTTCTTATCCTTGAGAGGTGTCTTGGATTCATACATCTCATTGATTTTCGCAATAGTGTCGTTGTGCAACTGCTTAATTTCCAGCTGAATCACATTGCCATTCTCGTCCTTGATGGACTCAGGACCTGGAACCGTAACAATCTGTTCCACCTTTGCTTCCTCACGCATGAAGTATCTCAAATCTTTATTAGCCATAATGACCTCCTATTTTCTATTCTCAGGCCTCTATTTTGACCTGTAGCACACTTTAAGTTCCATAGACAGTAGTTAATCTGTCTGCATGATTTTGAACGTAAAAAAGGCACACACAAAACCGAAGTTCTGCGTATGCCTCTGCTGTTCATGACTGTCCTGCTTAGGACATATTCTTGGCGCCAAAACTGATGCTGTCCTTTACTACATCTCCATCTGTGTCAAGTGAAATGAGATTGATATCTCCTGTCAGTACAGCTCCAGTCACTGTTACGGACTCGCTTCCGCTTACCTCGTAGAAATCAGAATCCTTATCGGTTCTGATGCCCTGGATTGTAAGCTCCGGAGTGATTCCAGAGTTCTCATACTGCTTAACGATATTATTCCATCTTGCAGTAGTGCGGTACTCGTCAATGCTTCCGGTAATATCTCTGCCAAGCCAGCGTCTGTTTGTTCCCTTATCGCCCAGCATCTTGCCAGACCATACCGTAGGAGTGTAAACAATCGTAAGCTTTACTGCGTCCATTACCTCTACTCCATCAATATAGATGTGACCTTCTTTAAGGCTGAGTGGTTTTCTGTTCTCGCCCATATTCTTTCATCCTCCTTATCTTGTTGATACAGAGAAGTACAGTTTCTCTGCTGAATCTACTGCCTGCAGTCCGACATTGAAGAACGTCTCGTCTCCGATACTCTTACTCTGATCAACGTAGAAGTCGTTTTCTGCATCCACGTTCGTGATTGCTCCCTGCTTCGCATAACTCTGGAGAAGTGCTCTTCCAAGGCCTTCCATGACAAGCCATCCATCCGGGTCATTGTCAAACTTATTCGGAGGGAATGTCAGCTTCAGATCATCTGCAAAGCTGTCATATACGCGGATTACTCTGTTCTTGGAATAATCTGATGTTCTCTCCGTTGTGAACTTATGGAGGCTGTTGATATCATACTCTACGATTACTTCATCCTCCTCGGACATAGAGAAGAAAAACTCTCCGTTGGAGATAGCTTCGATTGCTTCCTCGTTGGTCTTTAAGCCGACAACATCCGTAGCACCCTCAACCGCAACATATGTATTGGATGTGGTCTTGTCTGCTCCTGCTGTCGCACCTGCCACCCACGCACAAGCCTGTGCATTGGTAAGCTCCTGACCATCTACCGCATAGGAGTTTGTCACATTGATAATTCCTTCGTAGTCAGATTCGGCATCTGGAAGTACTGCCTGCACAGTCTTTCCGCACTGTTCACGAAGATATTTAATCTTTGTGATTACCGCAGTCTTCTGTGAGGACTCGTCTTTAGGGAATGCCATTGTATTCCACTTGATCTTCTCGGAAGCATCCAAAAATGCTGTGATATCGGTGTTCTGCACAGCTCCGTCCGTTCCGCTTTCAAGATTTGTGGATGCAAATGCAGTAAGGTTTGCGGATGTGGATGTTGCTGAAAACACAACATACTTACCAGAGTTTACCGCAATCAGATCAGCGATTGTGGTAAGCCCTGTGTACTCCTCCACCTTGTCTGCACCAAGATATACCCTCACTGCGAAAGTAGAAGCTCCTGCCTCTGCCACGCATGCAACAGCAATATCATTTCCTCTGGTACCGCCATATGCGGCCGTAATGGTCATTCCTCCTGCTGTCTTCGTTGCCTTGTCTCCATTGTTGATAATGTAAACAATAACGGTAACAGCATTCTTGAATGCCTCTCTGATTAGCAGCATAAAGTCGTTTGTGTCATAGATACTGTGTCCAAGCTTTGCCACCTCCGCATCCGGAGACGCAGAGGTCAATTTCAGAATCCCCTTGTCAGGTCCCCATCCAAGCCCGATCAATGGAATGAGTGCGGTACCTCTTGTGGATCCGTTAGGGCTCTGCTGACGTTTTGACTTGAAGTTAATATAATCTCCAGGTCTTTTCTTTGAAACATTTACTTCAAAAGTTCCACCAGCCATGATTTACTATACCTCCTTTTCTAACCATGCTTTAATGTGTTCATGTACTTCCTGGATGGAATACTCACCATCCGGAAGATCTGCAGTTGCTCCTGCAAAAGTGCTTGATGTCACATGAAACAGCTTCATGCAACTCTTTCTGATCTCATCTAAGGAGAACTTCTTTTCTTCCATAACTTTCTCTGCAGTCGGCTGTTCCATAACTTTCTCTGCAGTCGGCTGTTCCATAACTTTCTCTGCAGTCGGCTGTTCCGTAACCTTTTTATCTGCATCTGACTGTCTTCTACTCGGCATTTTGACCTCCTTCTATTTGCTCAGCAATAGGAGTGCCATTGAAATAGAACTCCCTTGCCAGTGTTGCTGCTTTCTCGTTAAATCTCGTGTATCGCTTCCATGAAATCTCAATCTGCCACACACCCTCGTCCGCCTTGGTCGCTTCCATGCTGTCTATTCGGAAGTTATTTCCTGTCCGTTTTCCTTTTTCATCTACCAGCGGCACTTTATAGCGATTCCCGCTTATTGCATGTACTATCTGCGAGCACTTTCCTCCTGCGGAAACATTGTCAATGTCCATCACCTTCGCATATAAGGTAAATGTCGTAGCGTATGTGTTTGTTGAGAAATCCCCGCTTTTCTGGTGCGGAGAAGGATAAAATACACAAGGGATTTCCATATCCTCTGGCACTTCATCAAAATATGCCGGCAGGTTCAGAATGCCGGCAACAAAGTAGTAAAGAGCCGCAATCTCAAATTCCAGCATTTCCTCACCTTCCTACATAAAAAATTGTTGTAACCATTGTTCCATCTTCTGTTCCATGAGCCCAGGAAGCATATCCTCAATACAGCGGACTGCGTCTCCCCAGTAATGTGAGCCTTCAATCCATTTCTGCTTCAAAAGCATTCCTGTCTTAGCTCCCGGCTCATAGATGAAATGCTCTCCCTGCCAGTATCCCGGAACAAACCTGGTATTTACCCCTTTTGGGTTCAGCCAGTGACCTTTATCCGCATACTCTGCGTATTTCACATTGGTGCCGACTTCTATAGTCATGCTTCCCTCATTCAGCACAAAAACGTTATCCTGCTCCCCTTTTGAGAAGCTATTCAGAAGCAGTCTGGTGTCAACTGTCTGTTTCCGGATGATCTCGTCCTGCACAATTCTGAGGAATTCATACCCTAAGCCTTCCATGAAGTTGACCAATTCCTTCTTGAATTCTCCCTGAGCTGCTTTATCCAGTTTTCCAACAAATCCTTTCAGATCTGAAGTGTCAATCTTTACATAAGTTGTAGCCACTATAATGCCCCTTTCACAGTTCCTTTCCGCTGAATATTTACCATAATGTGATGGTCTCTAATGTTGTGAGGCATTTCCGCTGTATATGCCAGTCCGGTATTCTTATCAACAACCTTGTCATTGACACGAACGTCCGTATCTGCCGGAAGCTGTAATTTCCCAGAGTATATGAATTCGTTCGCTGATTCCGTCTGAGTAAGTTCTGCATTAGCATTCACATTGAAATGACACGCTACATCTTCAACGTCCGGAACCTTCGGATATGAGAAACCTGTCTGCTTGATTGCAAACCCCATATCCTTTTCCCCTTTTACCATGTGATAAATATCACACCTATGGTCCAGTAAATCCTCAAATGCCATAAGCGCCTCCTATAACTTCCTAATTTTCATTGTCACCTTGCCGTTATCAGGCTGGATGATGTAATCATCTAACATCAGAGCCAGCCCCAGATTTTCGGCAATGTCTGAATCATTGTCCATGGTGTAGGAGTAATCATCAAAGGTCTCTGAGCTTTTCGCTCCCTCCTTCTGTGTAATTGCCTGCTTGGCATAAGCTTCAGCCAATAAAATAACTGCCATCCGGACATCCTGTGGCAGCTCTTTTTCGTACTCTTCTGTATCAAATCTGTTATGCGTATGGTAAATAACATATCTTTCTGCTCTGGCTATATCATAGGCAAGTCGAACATCAGACCTTGCCGCCACCTTGGCAGATTCAGAATACTCTTTTACCTCCGCAGGCTGTACCCAAGGTCTCTGCATGTGTTCCTCCTACTCTAATCCAAGCTTAGAAAAATCTACAAGTCCGAGAGCACCATTGATACGTTCAACATACTCGTCATGCTTGCTGCATCCTTCAAGGCTGATATTCTTCTCTTCGGCCAGAGCTAAAAGGTCGGCATTACGCATATGGGATACTTTGCTTGCTGTCAGTCCGTCCTCAACTCCTGCTTCTGCGCTAGCTCCATTCTCCGGAGCTTCCGGCTCCTCGTCTTCTGCGCTAGCTCCCGTGTTATCGGTATTCAATTCCACCGCAGGATTAGCAATCACTGGCTGTTCATCAAATCTGCCGGTAGCAAGAAGCTGTTCTGCCAGTCCGTCCTCAACTTCAAAAGGCTCCCCCTTTACACAGGAGAAGCCTCTGATAGAGTAAGAAAGCCCGGTATTAAGTGATAATCGTTTCATAAGGCACCTCCTTAATCAAGAGAAGGCAAGCCAGTAATAATCGCAGTAGCGTCAAGCTCCTCGATGATCGGATCATAATCAAGGTGGCATACATAGAATCTCTTATCCTGCATGATCGCCTCTTTGCCCTCAGTGGTCTTTCTGATCTTCATACCGTAGGTGTTTACAACAACGAGGTTCTTCGGATCCGTAAGGATAATCTTATCGTCACTGATAGACGGACAGGAAACAGTAGGAATGTGTACCGGCTGAGTGTAAACATTCTCCGGAACAGCTCCGCCTTTGCCGATTACCTGATTCATCAGATAAAGTTCCCACTCCTGTGCTCTCTTAGGGGACATGAGCCAACGAAGCTTTCCATTGTTGTACTTATTAGGCAGCTTCTGGAGTGTCTTGTAGAAGATGTCCAGCTTCATGGAGTTTTCACTGGAAGCGTCATATACATGACCGCCGCCGTTGATCTGCTTAATCCAACCATCATTGAGCTTTAAGAAGTCTGCATCTGCAGCTGCTCCAATCTCAATCGCCTCGGAAGCATTCCATGCACCCGCAGTATGTGCTTTGATGAACTTGTACAGCTTCTTGTTATTGGTTACGATGTCTCCGATAGCGAATGTATCTGAGCTGTTAAACTCCTTTACCTGGGAAGCTTTCTCGTCGCCATTGAGATACAGGTCCTCAAGGTCAACACCAAGCTGTGTGGTCATGAGGTTTGTAATGACTGCCTCTAACTGCTGACCTTCGATATTCTCACGAAGGGTTTCCTCAGTAATCTCCCAAGGTAAACGAACGGCCTTGCAGGCATACTCGATCACGTTGGTATTTACACCAGCTCTGTAGCCATCATCTGTGTTCTCGACCTTGGCACGAAGAATTCTGGATGCGATACCAATCTTGTCAATCTCACCGCTTTTTGATGTTCTCATGACGTGTCTTACCAGAGGTCCGAGGTTGGTCGCTTCGAATGTCTGCTGAATAAATTTTCTTGCCTGCTCCGGCTGTAAAAGTCCATGAGTAAGGCTGCCGGTCTGAATTGCAGTACCGGCTTTGTTAATGATCTGCTGATTTGTAGGCATAATATTTTTCCTCCTTCTTTTTTGCTTAGAACATGCCTGTCATGTAGTGCTGTTCTGCTTCCTGCTTCTCAACAGTGCCTGCGGCAGAATTGAGGTTGCCCGGAAGTGCTCTGCTCTTCAAGAGCGGCTCGATTGCCTTTGTAACAGGCTCCATGGCCTTGGAAACTGCCTCACCCACCATCTTAGCTACATCGTCTGCATTTACATCAGACTCAGGTTCTGCAGGTGTGCCTTCTCCTTCGCCGCCCTCGCCCTTTGTGATAGCTTCGAGCTGTTTTGTGATAGGTTCCATTGCTTTTGCCACTGCATCCCCTACCATCTGCTGAACTTCTTCTCGCTTCATTTCGTCGTCCTCCTTTTTGACGTTATTTTTTGCTACTGTGTCTCCACCTTCGCCCTCTGAATTATCAGTGAACTCAGACAAAAATGAACCCAGCGTATCATAAATGCCTTTAAGTGCACTTAGATTCTTGGTACTGATACTCTTTCCTGCTTTTTCAACAGGCGCATGAGCTTCCTTTGCCGCCTTCTCCAATGACTTAACAATACTGCCATCACTCGTAAGAAGCTGCGTGACAATATCATTGAAATCTGTGAGAGCGTCTTTGATGGTCTCCTCGTCAGAGTTATATCCCCATTCCCAGGAGCCAGTATCGGGATTGTAGAAATTGCCTTCCAGGCAGCTTCTAAGCGCATACCATGCAGAGTAGAAGTTATCCTCTTTCACACGTCGTTTGAAATTGTTCTTCACATCACCTTTCTCAACGACATCGAAGCCCATAGCCTTTGCAAGCTTTCTAAAAAGCCCTTTCGGCTCTTCCTGCTTCTCTACCGGAAGTTCTACATCTTCCTCAGAGTAGACACCAACACCACCCATAGAGAATCCTGTGATATCCCCTTTCTGAATGGAATCCCATACATCAGAGTCCGTAATCTCCATGGTCATGAGCCATGTGCCTTTCTTGATCGTTTCTCCTTCAATCTCCATATCGCATTTTGCAACATAGGATTCGACCACCTCTGCTCCGTCACACTTCTTGAAGCAGTGCTGAAGGTCTACCTGATTGCCGTTCTTGGCGAACCAATAAGCAGCCTTGGTAATCTCCTCCTCCGTCATGTAATTGCCCTGTGTATCCTCTACCATGGGCTCATACACAATACCGGTCACAAAGTGGCTGTCTGCGTCTGCCTTCAAAATTCGTCCAAACGTGGCGAAATTTGCGGCACCGTCCTCTGATTTAGTAATCAGGAACTGCTTTTTATTCGCAGCCTTGTCAACCAACGATACGAAGCTGATTTTTGCATCTGTAATTGCGTATGCTTTCGCAATCTTAGGCATACTCTCAAACCTCCTTCTGGTTTATTTACTGTTTAACGGACAGCTCCGAGATAATAGGATCACCTCCTTCCTCATAGCAAGTAGCGGAAAATGTACAACTTTTGCATCAGATACGAATGCCTTTGCTTGTAACTCACGATGCCACCTCCCTACCGAAAAAAGGCAATAAAAAAAGCACCCTCTCGGATGCTAATTTCGCAATAATTAGTCTGTATTAAATCTTTCCTCAGATTCTCGTTTGTCAGCCTCGGCAAACTCATCAAAGATTTTCTGTTCCTCTTCCGTAAGCTCACACGTCGGCACCAAGGTACCAGATTCATCATATTCAATTTTTCCTGCAAGTTCCGAAGGATAAATTAACATATTATTCACTAGTCCTTTCCTTAAACAGCTTCTTGACCGTTTTCTCCAACTTAGTGTTCTTTGTGGAAGATACGGCTTCTGCAACAAATTCATCTGGACGTTTTGCTGCGTATATACCTAACTTCTGCTTAATTATACTACGATCAACCTTTAAATTGCAAGCACTCATAGCATCTTCCATAATGGATTTGCAGAACACATCTCCATCAATGGCTTTCCATGTATCATCCAGATTGTCATACATACTTATGGTTTTCTTATATGTAACCATGTGAACCATCTCATGTTTCAGAATTCCATAAGCACCGGACTTCGGTGTCCAATTTCCTTCCTCAACCTGTGATTTTATCAGATTATTGATAACTTTCTGGTCCGCAAAATGAGAGCTCGATATTTTCAGAACTGTTTTTATCTCTGAACCCTTCTTGCTGATTGCAGCTCTGGCGGCATCTGTTCCAAGGTTATCAACAAAACGGATTTCGTCAATGAAGCCATTTAATTGCGGATATTCCTTGTAAAGTCTCTGCATAGCACGATTTACCCGATTAACAGCCTTAATGTCCTGTTTCGTATAATTCGTCTTCTTGACACCTAGGTGAGTTTTCGCCCACTTGTCTGCGGCTTTGGTGTTTGCCTGTGAAACAGATCTGCTCTGCGTTGCTTCATACGGAACAATTCCTGCTTTAGCTTTTTCTTTCTCGCTTTGCTCTTTCTCCCAGCTTCCATCGTCATTGTCAATGAATGCCTGCTGCATCTTCTTCCGTTCGTCAATAGGCAATCCCAAGGTTTCCTGATTAACGATTCCCCTGTGAATACAATGGCAGTTTATGCTTTCGCCTGCCGGAAGGTTCGGATCACGAGGAAACATAGGATAATATGTGCCACCTTCCTTGCCCTGCATTTCAAAAGGCTGGTCTTTCGGCACCATCTGCCCGTCCATAGCAACATGGTTCGGGCGAGGCTTAATCTTATGTACCCCTGTGTGTCGCCACTCTTTCATATCAACAACCGGGCTTTGCTGAATGGCTTCCTCTTTCGCTACACTGTGTGCCCTAAGTACCTCAGTTACAGCAACACGTTTCGCTTGGTAGTATTCCGTTCGCCAGCCTCCGTCCATAATCTTGCGTGTCAGCGTTGCAATATCATCCCCATTCGCTATCGTTTCCTGGATAAGGTCAGTGATCTGCTTATGGGTGTTTACTTTCATCAGATTGCCGAGCTGTTCGCTCCATGAGGCGAACCATTCAGATGTTCTCTGCCGTAAAGTGTCTACCACAAGCTCTCCATCTGATTCCTGTATATATACTGTTGCCAGCTTCGGGATATTGAGCTCATACATCGCATTGGCTGCTTCGGTAACCTGTTCCGCTATGTCGTCTTCATCGATCATATCAGATACATTCTCCTGTGCGGCATCCCAATCTCCATCTGCGGCTTTAAGAGCAGTGACAAGAGCAGTAGTCTGGGAATGAAGAATGTCGGCGATTTCCTCCTCTAAAGAGTTTATCTCCGACACTGTATCCTTCGGCTCTGCGTAGCCTTCCTCCTTCAGCTCGTCCTCAAGGTCTTCGTCAGCCTTTGCCAAGTATCTGTCTATAGCATCATAGATTGGATCAGCATGAGCGATAATTGCTTCCGCCACCATCTGGTAATACTTCGACTTGTCAGCCATATCAATCACCAGCTTTCTCTCGGTATGCTCCCAATGCGTTTCTGATTTCCTTCATAATTGGAACCAGCTCTGCATCATTCAGCTCTGCTTTCTTTATCTGTCCGTCAAGTATGGCAAGTTCTTCCTCGGTAACCGTCTTCTCATTGCCCTGTGGCTTTGTATTTTGACCTGTAGGCTCGTTTCCGGTCGTTTGCGGTTGTTCCCCTGCTCCCGCTCCTAAATTCGCCTGTAGCTGGCTCTGGGTGACTGTTCTGGAATATGCCAGAGGAACGTTTCCCCATTCTCCGTCATAGTCAGCACATCCATCTTTACCGAGGACTTCATAGGTGTACTCCTTGGCAAGGTTCGGTGTTAGTCCTCCGGCTCTCTCTGTGATATTGAGTATCTTCTGAATATCGTCCGGATTGGTTATATCCGGTTCATCAAACCTAGCTTCAACGTGCTTGAATCCATATCCATTCAGCAGCTTGTTGTTGATTACCCACGCAAGAGATGTTCTTTCCGGCTGGAATACCTGCTTTTCAGTAACCTCCATAGCTGTCTGTGCAGTAGCTCTGTTAAAATCTGTCGTGTATCCGACATACAGATCTGGAAGCAGGAAAGCTGACTGTGTTTTCTTCCTGCCATTCTCCTGATACTCCTGGAACAATTCATCTTTCTGTAGGATTGAGGCAAGGTCTTTTATTTCGACCTCCGGTTGCTTCTGGTCTTGGAACGCTGCACCCGTCTCATTGTTCTCTGTTTCAAGAATCAGGAACGAATGCTGTCCCTTTTCCCCTTCGATCTCATTCATGTATGTTTGGAGCTTCGTGAATGCATCACCAGAGAGCGTTCCACCCTTAACCAGTATCATCAATGGTGTATGCCTGCCCTTGCGGAAGTATGCGTTATTCAGAACCTCTGCTCTCCTGTTTCCGTCAACAGTGAGTACCTGTCCTATCCACCGCACTTCTCCATAAGGCATACTGCCAAGTCTGAAATCAATTATCTCATTCGCCTGATCGTCAATATCGACCGGCTCCGTATCTTCCTCAGTGACATATTTTCCAGTTCTCTTATCCATAATTCGCGGATCTCCAAACTCCTTAAAGTAAACTGTCCTGCCGGCTACGTTCTGTCGGAACTTTCTGAACTTCTTCTTTCGCATCATTCTCTCGCCCTTATAGAAAAACTCTGTCTCGATATAAGGCTCTAACGGATATGTCATGTCGATTGACGGAGTATCAATGATAAACTCCAGCTGTACGACATTCCCTTTCATATCCCGGATAACCTCGCAATATGATATTCCGAATGTCTCTCTGTCCCGAATCACATTCTCGAAGACTTCCTTCGACATGCAGTCCATATTGAGCAGATCGATGACTCTCTCCATCGCATTCCATTCCGCCTGCATCTCTGTGGTTTCTTCCTCGTAGTCCTCGCGGTATCCAACGCTGATTCCAAAGCCTGCTATATTGCTCTTATATGCTCTTATGCACTGCGGAAGGATAGTGGAATTGTCTACCAGCTCCTTCAACCCTCTCATGTCGATAGGGTGCGTAATCCATTCAGATGCATTTACAGCATTTACCATGCTCAGCTGTTCGCTTTTATCTGACTTTTCAATCGGTTTCTGGCTTTCAACAAAAACCGTTGGTGTCTCCCCGAAGTTATCTGCCTTCACAATCTTGACACCAACCTGTCTGACCGGTTTTTCCTCAGACATTATTTTTTCCCTCCTTTCTTCTTGTACGTCATAGGCAAGCAGACAAGCAGTATGCAGTCGGCTTCATCCGGAGACGTAAGCCCTCTGTCCTTCATATCTTTCTTGCTTTCAACCTTCTGTTTTGAGTTACTTGTAAAAGAATACTTCCTACACGACAGCTGACCTATGAGGTCGTTATCATCAGGAAGCAGTATCTCCGGCTTATGCGGTCGCCCCTCTTCATCAAACGGAGCAATCAAGTCCTTAACCACACCCATCATGTACGTTGTGGAATCCACGTAATACCGATGGCTGATAGGCTGTCCGAAATTGACTGGAAGCAGGTGTGAATCCTGCCATACCGCAGGCTCTGTTCTTGCATAACTGCGAAGCTGGTCAACGACACCGCCGCCAACACCGCCATCATCCACTTTAATACCTATTGGACCAGTATATTTATATTTGCTCCTCAGCTGTTTATAAAGGATTGCTATATTACTGGCTGTCCATGTTGTGTCCTGCCCGTTGTACTTCTTGAATATCTTCACAACCTCATTGATGCGGAAGCCTATGCATGTCTTATCATCACCAAATCTGGCAACGTCACAGCCAATCTCAATCTTATCTATTAGTGACGGGTCCTGTGGATATTTCCGCCCTTTATCGTCTGTATATATGCCTAATGCCCTTGCTGTCCTCTCGGATATCTCCGTCTTACAACTCTGCTCTAACCATGAAATGGGGATGAATACATCATCTTCCTGCTGTGGAAACTCTCCATAAACACGAACACGAACAACATTGCTATCCGCTCCGTACTTCCGCTTCATGGCTTCGATATTCTCTTTGTTGGTACGCTTGCTGTGTTCTGAATTGACCGTATGGCACTTATAGAGCGAACGGTCTACAGTGTGGCTGTCGTAAAATGTTCCGGAGGTCTTTGTCGGGTTCCCCATCAACAGAAGCTTGTTGTTCTCTCCTGCAAGAGTACCTGTGATTGCCTCCATGATAGGATCCGCAACACCGGAAGCCTCGTCCACAATGAATAGCATGTTATCCTCATGGAAACCCTGCATATTCTCTGGCTTTGTAGCAGTCCTAGCAACAGCAAACCAACGCTTTTCATAGCCAATCATATAAACATAGGTCTTTGTCCATTTAAGGAGCATAGGAAGCAAAGGAGAGTTGTTCATCCACTTGTCAACCTCAGACCACAGTACATCATGAAGCTGCTGCTTCGTCGGAGCTGTCGCGACTATTCTTGGATATGGATAACATACCAAGAACCACAGAAGCAGTGCCGCCTCAAGACCTGTCTTTCCGACACCTTGGCCAGACTTGACCGATACCCTCGGGTAATCCCTCAGATCATGTGCAACCTCGATCTGCCAGTCGTCCGGTTCAAACAGTAGAACCTCTCTCATGAACATTACCGGATCAGCTTTCCATTTCGGTATGCTGTCCTCCAGGAAGTCATTCAGCCATTGGTTATCATCCATCCGAATCCCTCCTGTTCTGTAGCACCTTCTCAGCCCACATCCTTACAACGTCATTGCCCTTATTGCCGCCATCAAGCTTCTGGTGCTCAATGTGCATCTTAGATAATGCCTCGATTGCCTTAGTCTTCTTGGACTGTACGTTGGATAACTCTGATTCCAGCCTTGCTATGATCTGGTCTTTGTTATCTGTCTGGGTAAATACCGAATATTCATTGCCCGGAAGTCTTTCTCCGGCAGCAACCTTTTCTGCTATCCTTCTGGCATATTCCTCTTTATCCTCGTCATTCTCAAATGTCCGCTTCCGCTCCGACCTCTGCGAAAATGCCAATGCCACAGGGCTTTCGCTGTTGCGGTATTTGTTGATTGCTTTCATAATCCGTCGTTCCCTGACCGAGAAAAGCTGTATCTGCTCTATCAGCAGTTCTTCCTCATCCTTTGGCATATCCTCAATGAGATTCTTCTCGTCTTCATCCAACGTATCCCAGTAGACAGCCGAGTACCCTCCATGCTTTGTCGCATCTGGCGGCTTAGCATTCGGATTGCCTCTACCTCCCACTGCATTCTTGTTGCCCTTCGGAGCACCTCTCTTACGTGGAACGCTCCCTTTATCCGAAGTGGAACGCTCCACTTGTTTTTTTTTGCCATTATCAGCTTTGGTTGGGCTAAGCTTTGCCTCCCATCCGTCCATGGACTTCCACTTCCGTACCTTGTTGGCCGGAACCTTTAGCTTTTCAGCAATTTCAACAAGTTTAAGGCTTCCTTTGCTTTCCAGATATATTTTTTCGGCCTGCTTGCGTTCATCACTTCTCTTGTCCACATTTGGACTTCTTGGTGTTGGCATTTACCTCCCTCCCATCAGCTTTGATATTGTTTCGTGGGTACATGAAAAAGGGGAAGCACTCACACTCCCCCGCAATTACGAATATTTCTCGTTTTATCATTATATCTTCGTTATATATTCCGCTTTGGAAAAGTTTTTCTTCTCCTGTACCATCATTTTCAAGAAGTCCTCCTTAGAAAACTCTGATAAACGGAATATTTCCTCCGGTCTCATGCCAAGCTGCTTGCCGATTTCTTCTACCGACTTGCCCTCTTCCATGAGCTCTTTGACGATTTTCTTCATTGGTTCGAGCAGGTGTGTACCTCTTGCCCTGTTATGGGTAACGGTGCCGTAAATATTACCTGCCTTGTCCTTGTGATCAACGATAACGACCAGCACCTTACCTCCAAGACGTTCAAACAGCGTTCTCTTGTCCTTTTCTGAAGGTGGCACATACTTCCATTCCGGACCTGCAACAGTCCATCTGTGGAATCCGTCAATAATCGTATAATCTGGTCTTACAACAATCGGAAGCGTCCATCCATTGGTAAAGATAGATTGTGTAAGCAATTCAAGGTTCTGCTTCGATACCTTGTTCGGGTTATAATCATTCGGCTTTACCAATGCTCTGTCTACCCATTGGAGAGTAGAGGATGGTTCCATAAGCTTATCCATTCTTCTTCGCCTCCTCCCTTTTAGCCTCGGTAATATACCGGCCATATATTCTCTGATAGAGTGCCCTGTAAGAACGGAGCTTAGGATCTCCAGAGATAAGCCCCTCGTAAATAGCTTTGTAATCCTTATCCGTTGCTATTGCCGCAACAGATATGAAGAAATTTCGGTATCTGGAAGCCACATACCGTTTATGCTTTGTTGTAAAATAAATGTCCATGTTATTGAACATCTCTATAAGCTCTGCCTTATAGTCTTTCTGCCCCTGCCCGCTTTCATTGTTCTTTCGTGCGGCTGTGCTCCTGCCAAACATCTCGCTGTCCCAATACAGCGCTGCGAGATATGCATTAGGTTCTCTGCGTGTTACCCTCTCCATAAGGTCAGGGTAATACTCATTCATCTTCACAAGGCTACGTGCAGTATCCACAGAAAAGAACTGTGATACCCTCAGCTGACCTTTTCGGGTTCCTGCCTGCCACAAGAACAGGTAAATCTCCGGAATGTCAACATGCTCATTCAGCAGGTAAAGCCATACGTCATTGTTTGTCCAGTCATAGATTGGAAAGACCTGGTGCTTATTCGTCATTGTCTTTCCTGCCTTTATCATGGATGCAATGTTCTGTAATCTCTGCACCGATTCTGCTGTCCGTATTCCTGTTATTGTGATTCCACTCTGACAGGTTCTCGGAAGGAAGTCTTGGTACGCATCAATCCTCGGTCTGAGGAGCGGATGATTCCTGATTGCAAATGCAGGCGGTCTTCTTACCCACACATTCTCTTTTGTGTGATCCCAGCAGATAAAGGTTTCATCATTCGATAATTCGTTGAAGCAGTTGTAATGTTTTACTTCCAGACAATACCATTCAAATCTGGCACCCATGAGAAGAAATCTCTTTCTCCAAGTCTTTACAGTCTCCTCAATGCATGGGAATATGGCTTCCTCGTCTATGAACTGCACTACAAGTTGGCTTGGATTGATCTTTCCTCTCTGCACAAGGTTGTAAATCAGCTGTGCCATGCATAAGCTGTCCTTCCCGCCGGAAAAGGACATATATACCGGCAGTCCGTTGTTGAATACGTTTGTGATCCGTATTTCAGCAGCCTTTACAACATCGATGCTGGACTCACATCTCTTTACAGCCATATCTTCTCACCGCACTTCGGACAGATAACGAATTTCTTTACTTCGGCGGTTTCTTCGTCCTGCTCCTCATGGACAGCATCACTTGTGGTTGTAATAGCTGTATTCTGTGGATTTTCATTGGTACTAGAACCAGAATCCGGCATATTTGGTTCTGTGGGCTTCTGGCTTCTCTCTGTCCTGTCTCTAATCGCCTGTATCTCTGATTCATCAAGAGTGCCATATTCCGATAGTTTCTCGGTCACTTCTTCGGCATCTGATACCATCTGTTTCAGTATCTCTGAATCGAAACCAGGAATATCAAGGTCCCCCTGCAGATCTTCCAAGAAAGAATTGAGTGTGTCAAGGTTCTCGATACCCAGTGAGAATATCTTGTTGTCAGCAATCATAAGTTTTTTCTTCTGGTTCTCTGTCAAATCAGTGTACTGGTACACCAATGCTTCCTCATACCCCATACGGAGCAGGGTTTCATATAATCCGTTGCCGGCGAGGATTACATTCTTCTCATCAACAACAATCGGTCTAATCTGCCCGAACATCTTCACGCTTCGCTCAAATTCTCTGAGCTGTTGCTCTGTATGGATGCGGACATTTTTCTCAGGTCTTACCATATCGGTAAGCTTCATAGTAATGCTATTCATAATGTTTTCCTCCAAAATATTATTTTGAAGGAGAGTGACGTATAAACCATCTGCAAATGGTGTGTTACTCCAAGCCCTTTAGAAATTCTTTTGCACTTGGAATTTTCTTGGCAGCTTCTTTCACTATATCCGGCTCAATCTCGTAGACCTCTTTCCATCCGTTTTCGATGGATCCCGTCCATTGTCGTGCCGCCCATGGATGGGTGCCGCATAAATATCCGTTTTTCCAATCATAAATTGGAGGCATTATCAAATTGTAATAATGGATATATGCCAATACTTCTTCATGGCTCCAATCAGCCAGAGGACTAAAACGTGTGACACCTTTTCCGTCCGTATATATATTGCTCCCTTTTCCGACATAGTTTCCATCAGCTCTTCTGCGTCCAAGCAAGATCATATCAAGCTCATGAGCCTTATAATACTTTGCCTGTCCTCTGTGTTGAACAATATGAAACCATTGCGCCGCAGTGTTGGAATCCTGGGGGAACAGCATCTGCGGGTGTTTCACAAGCCATTCAATATCCTGCCCTGTGTTTATAATCTCCAGTTTAGGAGGCTTATTCCTATCCACCCATTCTGTAAATGCTGAATACTCTAAATTACTCACTACGAGGACGCTATCCTCTATTCCTGCTTGTCTGCAGACATCTGCGAGCACTAAGGAATCTTTGCCACCACTCCATGCAACTGCAGCTTTCTTTCCATTTGTTGTAGCCATGATATCTTTTACTGTCTGTCCCACTCTTTCATCAAGCTCTGATTTTGGGACAAGATCTTCAATCTGCTTCATTGCCTCCAACCATGCATCATTACTAATTTTCTGTTTTCTCCCAAGTATCTGTTGTCCCATTTATTCCACCGCCTCTCTTTTTAAGACACGAGAAATAACCAGTGCCACCATTCCAGACGAAAGGACTGTTATCAGGCTTCCAGCTGTTTTATATGCTGACAGGTTGGAAATCGTCCCGTAGGCGAAAATAGGAAGCCCTACAAGGAATGCTGTAAGCACTCCTGCGACAACTCCGCTTGCCGTAAGCCTCACATTCATCAGTGTAAGCATGGTAGGCAACATTGTTGTGGCTCTTAGCGTGCAGTAAAACAAGAACATGTGCGTTACTGTCAGTCCCGGAATATTTGCAATCAGTATTCCAACGATAAGTAAGACAATCATGGATGCCTTAGATGCTTTTATCTGGTCTGCATCCTTCAATCTCGCTGTGGCTTTCAGATCCGTTGTCAGTGATGCGATTGCACATAGGTTACTATCCACTGTGGAAAGTAGTCCGGAAATCAGCATGAACATGAATGGAATGATTACCCATGCAGGGAATATCGCCTTGATCAATTCAAAGTTTACCATTCCTGTGTCTGTCGGAATAAATCCTGTGCCGGCTGCGATAAATCCGAGAATTCCCATTGAAAGTGGAACGACCGCAAACATCACAGCTCCAAGACCGAATGAACGTCCGATTCTGTCTTTCCTGATTGAAAAAGCTCTCTGCCAGAAGCACTGGTCTCCAAAAGGTCCGGCAAACAGTCCGATTGCCGTAGGCAGTCCAAATCCCAGAAATACTTCCAAACCTTTCTCTGAAAACAGGTATCCGTAATCTCCGCTTGCTCCTGCAATCTGAATGGCAGCTGCTCCTCCATTAAGCTTCAATGCCCATGGAACGAAGATTGCACATGCCAACAGCAGGAACACCATCTGAATTGCGTCCGTAAAGACAGAAGCCTTGATTCCGGAAATCTGCGAATAAGAAAAAGCTATGACTGCCAATACGATAGTCATAGCCCATAATGGTAAGCCCGTTGCTGTACTCAGTATCTTTCCTCCTGCTAACAGCTGAACTGCAGTTGACAGGATTGTAAGTGCTGTGAGCTGAAAGAGATATACTCTCTTCACCGGCTCGGACTTGTATTTCTTGTGCATATACCCGGAAAGCGTGATTCCGTCCGGCATATCCCGCCGGATTTTTCTTGCAAATGGAATGAACAGGATCAGGCATACAATATTCGGCACTAAAAACCAGAACAGCCCTGCAATGCCATTCGAGTAGGCTTTCTCTGCCGACGTGAATAAAGCCGGCGCCCATATCCAGGTTGCTGCAATGCTCATTGCCGATACTACCATTCCCATATTTCTGTGTCCTACATGGAAGCTCTCACCTCCGTCTTCTCTTTTCGTAAAAGCTTTTGTCGCACCCACCATCAAGAGTGCGTAGACAATCAATACGATTATCCCTTGCATTTTTGTTACCTCCTTCGGTTTTTTATAGTCGAAGAAGCAACAAAAAAGCACCGAGTTTTTGCCCGATGCTTTACGATTTAGAATTTTACGGATTCCACTTTACCACTTATATATTTGAACGTCAACCGAAACTTTTTTGAAACGGGGGATTTATTGTAATGTCAAGCCATCCACCCCAAAAATAAGAGCCGACAGTCTTTCGAGAGCAATTTTCTCGTCAATGTATGTCGTGTCGTTGGATACATTCCACTTCTCAGCAAGCTCTTTTCTGCTTATTTTGTCCTCGGATATGTATAATCCGTATATGATATCATATCTCCGTTTGTCCAGCTCGTTTGAAGACTTCTCGCAGCATACCTCAAAGATTTCCAACATCGTCCGGATGTGGCTTACGATAATGCCGGTTCTTGTGGCACTGTTCTTAATACTCTCCACCACCAGGACATCATTGTAAATGTTCATCATGCTTTCGAGGATATCTGCAGCTGACTCCTCCATCTGTGTCCTTCCGAATACGGAGTTTTCCGCATTCTCCTGTAACATGCGGAAATTACGGAGCAGAAGCTTCGTGTTATGGAGCCTTCTATCTCCCCGTTTCTTCTGCGATTTCTTCAATTCTTCGACATACTTATCTATGCCTGCGTTTGCTCCTACCTCAGCCGCCTTTTCAAGAAGATCGTGTAAATCTTCGGGACTTAATGCTATGAGGGTAGAGTGTGCGTTTTCATTTCCATCCATTGATCAGACCTCCCTAAAAATATTCCGGTTCCTGGTACCGCTTTATCCGAAACGCTTTTCAAGAAGACCTAACAGGTTTCTTGCTTCCTCCTCTGTAAGTGTAATGCCTTTTCCCATTTTTTCATCATCAGGCGACCAGTCTCTGATATCATACTTAGGATCAGCATCATTCCAGCTTACCAACCGGAGCTCTTTGTTCCACCCGTTGGTGCCTTGTCTTATTATACCAATTTTTTCTATCGTTGTACATTTAATTTCTGACATTTTGCATTATTCCTCCAATTCGTTGTTAAAGTTTTGGTCTCTTTGCTGGCTCGATCCGGTTCATGTGTACCTCTGTCTCAGCTCCATTTTCCTGCATTTTCTTGTTGTAAAGATAAATCTGGTTAGAAACCTGCTGTGGTGTCATTTTCATTTCATCTGCAATGTCCTTAACCTTCCACCCTGCCTTTTTCAGAGCCATAATCTTGCCTACATCATACTTTTTCTTTCCGGTTGTGCTTTCATCTTGCGCAGCCTCAGATACGGTTTCCTGCCCTTTTGCTTCACTTTTAGCAGGTTCGCTACGCTTTCCCTCGTTTTGATCACATTTTTCCTTATTTTGATCACGCTTTTCATCGTTTTGAGACGGTTTTAACGGCAATGTACGCACATATCTCCGGATATCCTCCGTACACTTCTTGCAGAAAAGCCAGCTTTCAAACTCATTCTCCTCCAACAGATCTCCCTCTGCTTTATCTCTGGTATTTACGGACACGAAACCATGCCTTTTCTCCTTTGTCATTTCCGCTCCGCACCGATCGCAAAAATACTTAATCATCGTCATTCCCTCCTTTCGGCATTTCTATAAAATCACTCAGTTCCATTTGTCCCGGCACCTCATAATCCCAATCATCCATAGAGCCTCTATCTTCTTTGACCTTGGTCGCTCTGGCTTTCTTTGGCTGAGGTGGCATTATCTTCTTGTAACATACCGGTCCGTAACCTCTCAGGATGCTCTCGGCATCCTTTAAGGCTCGCCCGCATTTCTCGCATATCATGCACTCTCTCCCTGGAAATCAAAGACATACGCTGTGTTTTCGGAGATACCCTCTGTCGAAAAGTCGCTCCACGCATGCCCTTGCCTGTAAATTCTTCCGGCAAGTATGTCCAAAGCATACTCTTCACGTTCAGCATCTTTCTTTAGCCACACGCAACTTGCCTTTACATGGTCTATAATCCGCTGTAACAGTGCCTCAGATCCGGATGCAGCTACGCATTCTCTCATGATTTCAACCCATCTTTCCGGCTTAAAATTTCCCGCATGCGTTTCGTATGTTTCCGCAAATGCTAATACTTCCTTTTTGTTCCCTCTACTATTGACAAAATATTGGCCAGTCCCATTTGAGCGACAAACCCGGTGACTTATCTTATAATCCTCCATCCTGTGTACCTGCATCAGCCCACCTCCTTAACCCTCGTAACATGGGAGCAACGGAAGATTGGTCCCATAGTGTTCCCTCCCTTGTCAAGCAATGCATAATAATTATGCTTCCAGTACAGGTTCGGATTATGCTTGACTGCGTCTGTATTGGTTTTCTGCAGACAGCCCTCGTAGGCTCTTCCATCAAACAGCAGTACCTTGACCTGTCTGCCTATATATGTTTCAAGCTTTTCTCTCTTCATTCACTGTTTCCTCCATTTTCTCAAAATAGAATTTGATAGGTTCTCTGTTCTCCTGTACCATGCCATATCTGACCGCAATATTATATGTGCATACATCCCTTGCTAGCCTGTCCGGTATCTTCTGGAGCTGTTTCCGGAAGTCTTCCAGATCCATAGTTGACTTATAACGATTGCATGATCCACAGGCTGGCATAAGGTTTTTAATATCATGCACATCGATACCTGTAAAATCCTCTGTGTACTCATAGTTTCTCAGACAATACAGGTGATCGACATTGAATCCCTTTTCCGGAATTTTGCAGCCACAGTACGCACAATGTCCGTCATACTTTGCGTACACCAGCTTTCGCACTGATTTTGGAATCGGTTTTCGCATTTTACTTCACCTCACAATCCTTAGTTTTTCTCTGTTCTTCCTTGCATGATAATCATCTATCATATACTTCTCGCACTCTTCCCGTTCCATATTTTCTGAGTTCTCTCCACCAAATACACTGCATATATCGCAGAAAAAGCACGGGTGCCAGTCATATGGTACTTCTTCCGGATTAACAGTAAGGCTCTCTGCATTATTGATACACGACCTGCATAAACAGTAGTAACATGGATCCTCCATCGGAACTCTCTCTTGCTTATGTTCCGGTGACTTTTCCTCTGTTATATTCATAAATTCATCAAATTTCAGTTGTCCATTCATAGTTACTCATATGTTGGCTCCGGCTTTGTGTCCGAATAAACATAATCTTCATCACTCAACTCGTCAGCAATAATTCTGACATCTGCTCTCTGCAGCTTTAAGAGTAATAAGTCAAACTCATCTAGATTTCTAAGGGAATTCAGATTCGGGTTTGTATCTACTCTTATTTCCCATCCATCCTTTCTATCTCCATCCCACTTAGAAAGACGTATTGTTCTGTTGAGTTCCTCCTGCTGCTCCTCTTCATCCACTGTAAAATCAATAGTGGCATATTTGAATGAACTCCAGCTTCTCTCACGATCCTCCTCAAATTCAAAGAAAGCAGTCATTGCCTCATACTCTGGCGACTCATCCCATTCAACTTCTCTGCCATCGGTATCCATATTTCTTGCGACAAACTTTTTGTATTCCTTAAACAAATCCGTTAATTTCATTTCTGTTATCTGAGGTTCTTTCATCAAATACTGGAAATTTTCCAACATTTGCTTATTATCCATAAGAACAGATTTATTAACTATTTCCGTAAGAACTGTATCTAATTTTACTATATAGGCAGACATATCATAGTTCTCAATAAACGGAACTAAAACCTGCTCAACTCTTTCTTTGACCGCCTTTTCAAGCTTTCCATAATTAAATGAACTAGCTATTGCTTTTTCTATTCCATCCGTCACCTTTTCTCTAATAATCTGATCAACAGTTCCATCCGATAGGATTTCATCTGTGATTCTCTTAATATCTTCATCAAAATTTGCCATACTATTTTCCTCCTAATTATGCGTATCTCTAAAATTCTCCATAGCCCATCTGTTTCCCGTTGCGCGAACCTTCGCCTCGGTTCTTTCCTGTGGTGTAGAACCTCTGCCGACACATGCGAGTATGGATTTCCTTACGGAGCTTCCCTCCGTCAGCCCCATTGCGTCCAGAGCCTCCTTTGTTCCACACTCATCACAGATCATCGTCTTGTTGTCCACCCTCGACAGAGCTCTTAACCATTCTGTATCTCTTCCACATTTCGGACACTTCATATTTTCTTTCATGGCCGGTGTGATTGCCGCATCAATGGTCTTTGCGGTATGCACCCATGCAGTAATTCACATGAATGCAGCTTCTACACATTTCCTCCGGATCCATTACTCTCCTTTCCGGGCGGTGCACCACGACCGCCCTGTTTTATTTCGTGATATACATTATTTCTGACCATGAGGTAACTTGGTGCCTGATTGCTGTTCCAGATATTTCTTATTGGCGGCTGATATAACCGCCAGCACATCCTGTAATCTGCATGTGATCAGCAGATTCTTCTCCGGTATCTCTAATGTAACGATACCTCCCTGCACAGTTGATGTGATTTTAATATCACACTGCTCCAGATTGACTGCTCCGCCTTTCCGTAGGCTCTTTCCATTGCGGATTTTTCTTATCACTGCTTTCCCATCTATCACCATTACATCTGTAAATCCTGCCATTTATGCCTCCTTAAAATTAACCGGAAGTACCAAAGCTGTCATGTCGCTGTCATCTGCCTTAATCAGAGCAGGAAATTTGGCTGAGGTAAGTTCCATTGTCACAGTGTCACATTCAAAAGCCTTGAGGCTATCCATCATCAATCTAGGATCAAAAGCAATCTTCAAATCCTTTTCAAAGGGTTCCATTACTGGTATATCCTCATGAAAATCTGCCATTACACTTCTGTATGTAATTCCGATTGTGTCACCACTCATATTCATTATCACAGGAGCTTTGTCTTCTGCCGATCCGCAAAGTCTTGCACGATTTATAGCATCCATAAGAACCTTACGATTTATAATTGTGAAAATATCACCGCTCTTGAACATTGCCTCGTACTTGAAGTATTCTCCCTGGATAATTCTGGTGTATACCTCATATCCATCCGATTTGAACAGCGTACCATTTTCATCATGGTAAATTGAAATATCACCTTCAAAATTCAGTTTTTTCACATTTTCCATAGCCGTTCTCGGAACAATAATTTGGAAATTTCCATCGTATTCAATACAGTCCCAAGCAATCCGGTGTCCGTCTAATCCTACAAAATTCAGTTTGCCGCCCTTGCATTCGAGGAACATTCCAGTCATTTGCTGATTGTTTCCATTAGTAGCAACGGCATAGAGAACATGGTCAATCGCCTTTTTAAGTTTCAAGGCAGAAATCTTTGCCGGCTCCGCTTCTGTATCAATACTCTTTGTATAGGCAAACAATGCTGCATCCAATGTTTTGAACTGGTTCTTAATTTTTCCTGTCTTTATGACAATGTTTCCACTCTTGATGCTGATATCCAGCTCTCCATCCGGAAGACTGTTGATAAAATCAAAGGCCTTGGCAGGAATAATAAATGGTTCTGTCTCTTCCTCTATACCCTCTAATTTTGCCTTAACAGTCAAGTTTGTATCAGAGGCGATTAAATACCCGTCCGCACACAAAACCCCTTTCAAAGCCTCAATAGTGGTTCGAGACGGCACTATGCTTTTAAGCTGACCAATCTTTCCGCTTAATTCGTTCTTCTCAATTTTCATCTTTCAATTCGACTCCTTCCAAAATCAATATTGTGCATTGTCTCTCTTGCAACTGATATGGCTTCAGATCTTCCTCTTTCATGTATTTTCTTCCATACAGTTCTTTCATCCTTTTCCATACATCCCAAGGAACTCTGTAAAAATTCCGCAGTCCCATGGAAACCATGACATAGCAGTGAGCACCGAACTTCTCATAAAGATCTAAACTTTCCCACTGTGTGTCAGTAACCACCTCCTGCCGCATTCGGTCTGAATCCGTGTGTTTTGCTTCAAACATTATCCCTGTACCGTCACACAAAATCCCTTTGTAATCCGGCTGACCTTTTTTCTCATAAAACCCTCTGACTTCCCCACTCCGTTCTTTTCCAGTAATATGAAATGGTTCCGGAGTTTTCTCGATATGAGCCCATCCTTGCTTTTTATAAAATTCACAGGCACTGGAAATCCATCTCTCAAATGTTTCTCCGGCAGCTTTGCTCCTTCTTCCGGTAATCTGTCTTCTCGAATCAGCCATTTACTTCTCCTGCCAATCTCTTCAAAAGAATGGTCTTAATATCTGCCAGCTTTCCAGCTCCAATACCTTTTACCATCCCAATCTCATCTACAAGGCTTTGTATGTCTATCTTTGGTGTTGGTCTGCTTTGTGCTTTTCCCTGATTAAATCCTTCACTTCTCGCTTTTTCCACTCTGTCCTCCACATAATGAACCAACTGCTCGTCTGTCATTTTGCGGATTTTAACCGCCTTCTCGTGGATTTTATCTTCATCTACCGTTCTGCGGCAGCTTCTTTTCTTTGCCATATTCCGCTCCTTTCGTTCGTTCCTGCTGGCATGCGATATTGCAATACCAGCAGTGTAATCTTTATAGCCCTCGCTGTTCCGGCACTACATATTACATACTCAGTACAATCCGACTGGCTGATAACTCATAAGCTGTGTGTCGCTCCGAATTATCCTCACTAATTTTCTTTACATATTCACGGCTCTGGATTCTTCCCTGCAGCTGCACTCTCTGTCCAACCTCTAATGTTGATGCAAATCTCGCATTTCTGCCCCATGTAATACAAGGAATGTAATCTGACTTTCCATAAGCTCTGTTCACAGCAATGAGCAAATCTGCAATTTCCCTGCCAAGTGGAGTCTTTCTATAAACTGGTTCTTTGCAAACGTATCCAATAAGATCAATATGGTTTTCTCCAATAAATTCATCTTCAGTTACTGGATTCAATTCTACGGCAAACACAGAGAGTATCAGGCGGTTCTTTTTCTCTTCATGTCTGTTATAAGAGCGGAACTGACCGACAACCTCATACAATTTTCCCACCTTAATGTCTTCAATATTGCACATTCTTTCTGAAACCATAACCGGCACTGTATCAATGTTTCCGCTTTTTCTCGGAATGTCCATGTCAAAAACATAAAATCCTTCTCCGTACACCTCGTGGCTGTATACCGGTGTTCCTGCAACTTCTCCTGCTAATACTACTGCGTTATTTTCAAATCTGTTTTCTGCATTGTTACTCATCTTTTAATCCTCCATATAGTCAAGTTTTGGGAGTTCAACCCCCATATTTTTACAACTGTTCTCAAAGCATGCCCTGCACAGGTAGGCATACTGTTTAGCTGGTGTACCTCTTTTTGATCTTGCCATCAATGCAACCATCTGGTTCTTGCGAAGCACTTTCCCGCACTCAGAGCACGCTTCATAGAGCTTGTTCTGCATTTTTTCGCTGATTGTCTTTTCAAGGAGCTGTTTTGGGAAATCCCTCCGCATATTCTTTTCTCCAACAATCGGAATCAGACTGTCTTTCATAAAAATTGGTATTCCAAACGTATCTGCAGTAAGCACCAGATTCTTAATCCACTCAAACTCTGGAATGACCTTATTCTTTGACCGCCCTGTCTGTGCTCCGACAATAATCCATGGCGGTGCCGTTTTCACCGTTGCCCCAAACTTGCCGAAATCCTCAAGTATCGGTTCGATACTCAAAAACCAGTTATAAGTGCCGGATTCAAACCATGCGTATTCCTGATCCGGTCTCGTCACTGTCGTGCCATACCAGAAATTATTCTGCTGTGGCAGCTTCCCGGCATTTGCCAGCTTCATGTATCGTTCTGGGTTCTTTGTCAGAAACAAATAATTGTGCTCGTCATGCTCCAGGCACACCGTGAATATTTCCTCAATCCACTGATCCGGTACCCACTCTCCGAATACATCAGCCATAGCTCCCACAAAAATGTTGTTACCCATTTTCAGTTTGCCAATCGTATCCATGCGATATCTGTGAAAGGTCGGCTCGAATCCGAATGGATATACCAGCGGATGCCCTGTCTCACTCAGCATCGGCTTATCCAAAATATATAAAGTGCTTTCGTCCGGTCCAGTCTGCGTCGAATAATCCGCCTTACACATCTTATTGAGCCTTACGTCTCCGCTGAATCTGGCTGTCATAGTTCTTGCATAGCAGTAATGGCATCCATGATTGCATCCCGTAATAGGATTCCATGTGTGATCACACCACTCAATTTTTGATTTATTCACAACGTTCCTCCTTTCTGACATATCCAAGCTGGACTTCCTCTTCCCATGGAACATCTGAACAATTAACATGCTGTCCGCACTTGCTACAATAATCCGGCTGATAATCTGGACCGGCATTGAGGATATGGTTGCATCTAGGACAGATACAATACTGATGAAGCGTAATAGCGAATCCATACTTGTTGTATGTCCCGTGCTTAATCTTGGGCTTTCTCGCAATAAACTTTGGCATTATTAAATTAGTTACCTGTCCCAGCATTTGTATCATCTCCTTCCTCCCAATACTCAACAAAGTATTCATACTGTGCTGTCTTCCTGCCTTCTGTTCCGGGAATCATTCCTCTGCCGATACGTGCCGCATATCCTGCTTTGATCAGCATTCCGCATAATGAAAGCCTGTCCTCTTCATTCCACTGGACTGAACCCTTACGCAGACTGTAAATTCTGTTTCTTTTTGCCATTTGTATCTCCTTTCTGGATTGCATCCTGCATTTTCTTCTCGAACACCTGCACAAAGGCTTTCACATCCGGTGGCATCCCACAGTTGCTTTTACCTCTGCACTGTACGACCTTGTTATTTTTCCATTCCATCGTGAAATAAGATTGCTCTGGATGATCTGCCTTTCTGACAAAGAAGATGTTCGTTTCTCCTTTTGCCACTCTCTCAACGTAACCTCCGACACAATGGTGCAAAGCCTCGCCCTCCTTACGGATTTCATCTCCACTCTGAGGTACCACCAGTATCAAGCCTTTTCCCTTTATCTGGAAAGCATCTACCCCATCATTTCTGCTAAATATCTCTTCCATCGCTTTTTTTGTCTCGGCCATTTTCTTGGCGGCAAGTTTCTCTCTGCGTTTCTTTTCAGCTGCAGCTTTTTTATCTTGCAATGCCTTATATTCTTCCGCAGTTCTGTCATGTACCTTTTTGAAATTGTTTGGCATGTAGATAAACTTGTTATCCAGATCGTATTTCAGTTCCCGGCACCACCCTATATACTCAAGCCAGTCATGTGCCATATTCTGTTTTCTCTCTATTCGTGGATCTGTTCTCTCTTTGTACCTGTTGTAGGAATAGCCCCACATGCAGGCATTCTTTTCTCCAATCGGGTATCTCTCACTCTCCTTGTCTATGTACCGGCAGAGCTTATGGAGCGATACCCTTCTATTCTTCTCCTTCAGAAGATCTGTGTTGCATTCAAAGGTTTCGTAAAATTCCTTTAACTGCTCCGGCTTCATCTGGATATCAAGCTGCTGTGCTACCTGCAACAGGCGGAGTTCGTAATGATTGCCGTCTATTGCCTGTAGTGTCCTCGTATTAACCTTATTCAGCCCTAAGATTTCATAGATGGTGTCAGCCTTATAATTGACCTTGCCCGTCATGTTCCCGCTGTAGTTGTAGCCTTCTACCACATCCTTCGCCAACTGGTTCAAGCCCATTTTGCAGAACCACTCAAGCTTCGGAAATTTCAGATAAATATCAATGGCATCCTCGTATCTGAAAGCCGTGGTCGGCATGTTCTGTGCCAGAATTTCCAGTGCGGAATACTTCATAGGTGTGTGTTCCCATGCCTCTGGAAGATTTCCGGGATATAAGATACACTCCATGCATGCGATTTTTCCCTCGTCTGGAATCCAGCGCGAATTCCCCTTCTGGTGGTACACTCCCCATTCATAGCTTTCCTTCATCAGCTTTTCTCCGAAGAATGTGCAAAAACAGCGGCTGTACTCATGCATGGTTTCTTCAATGCGTTTCTTACATATGCTGCCTGTTATCATTGCGTCATTCTTTATGTGTCTCCACGCTTTGAAGTACCGGAGTAAGAAACCTTCCTCCTGCCGATCCACATATATGAACCATCTTTCATCTGCTATCTGGCATGGCATTTTTCCTCTTGCCTTATATGTCACTCTGCTTCCACAGAAAGGACATTCCCCCTTTTCATTGTTCCGAAGTCTTATCCTGCTCCGGTCAACGATTCCTGTCTTCTGGCAGTGCGTACACTCAAATTCAGCCTTTCCCTTGGATGTCTCTTTATAAATTCCGTACCGGCTGAAACTCATGCCCTGCTCCCATACCCAGTCGGTAAAATCCTGTGAAGGCACTCCTATCGGCTCCATCCGCAGATCAATCGGCGCAAGGACTTTTCTGTGCTTCTCTGCCAGTCGTTCTGCCTTGACCTTGTCCTGGAATCTGTCAATAGCATTCCATACGTTCTCGTCAGTTTCTTTGCGGTAGGCCTTGAAAAAGTTCTCCATGATGCCCTTGTCCTCTGCTGTCCAGATAAACACCTTTGGAATGTGTTCGCTTTTCCATGTTTTTTGATCCCATTTGTACTCCCACAGCCGGAAACCCTGCATATTATCAAATGCAGCTGTAAGCCATTTAACCTTTGACTGTGACAGGTCCTGCGTGATATAATCATCACTCGACAGAAATGTCCTAAATGCTGCTTCCGTTTTTCCTTTTTTGAGCTTCGACACCTCATAGAAATTCAGAAGCAGTATTTTGTTATCATCAACCAGCTCCGCAGTCACAATGTGCTCCATTCCGTCCAGTCTATCTGCCATTTCAACCATTTCTGCTGTTGCCTCTGGTCTAGGCAATGCAGACAGCTTTCTTTTTTCCATCGTACATCCCTCCTTACAGGCCCATCATTGAGAACAGATCCATCTGCCCTTCAAGTTCATTCGACCTCTTCTTAGGAGCTTCTTTTTTCTCCGGCTCTTTCTTCGGTTTGTCCGCCTTTGCTTCCGGTTTCGGAGTTTCCTTGGCAGCCTTATCTTTTCCAGCTGTCTCCGCCTTTTTCTCAGCACGCTTCTTCATGCCGTCCAGACGCTTCTGCTGATCGGCTTTCTGTTTCTTTTCTCTCTCCTTGGCTTCCACAGCCTTTTTCTCTTCAAGAGCTTTATCATCCAGTCTGTAATAGTCCTCTGCCCATTCGTAGACTACGGAATCCTTTACCATGGCACAGTTTCCACTCTTGAGCTTTCGTGCCTGATCCATGATGTACTTGAAGCACTTCTCCCAGGTCTTATGCGTCTGGCATACCGCATCAGCCAATGTCTCCGACTCTTTGCACCGGTCAATCATGTGTGACAGGATAGGCTCGGCATAGCCTTCCTTTGCCTTTTTCAATTCTCCCTGCAGCTTTGCAACAGCTCCATCGATGCCCTTTGCTGTCGGCTCAGGATCCGTTTTTTCTTCCTCTCCACCATTTTCAGAAGCCTCCTGCGTTTCAGTATCGTGAGTTTCCTCAATATCCTGGCCGCAAGAATCATCGCCCGGTTCATCACCTTCTGCTTCCTCTGCTCCTGCCTGCTCTTCCATTGCCTTCTGCACTTCTTCCGGTGTCGGATCAGGAACATTCCCTGTCACAATATCCGCAAGGGAAGTCTTCCCCATATACACAGCCTCGTCAAATGCCTGTTTCTCAATCCCTGCAATGGCTCTTCCAATCTCTGACTTCGGCTCTGTTTCATCCAGACTTTCCATTGCCTCGTATTCCTCTTTGAGCCTGTCATTCGTAACATCAAACAATGTGTTACCGTCTGCATCATAGAATGCGGTTACAGTATCTCTTTTTAGAACCTTGTAAGTCGTGCTCCCGACCTCCAGCTCGCAGTTCTTTTCTTCTGCCGGATATCCCTTTTCCAGATACTCCAAAACTGCCTTGCTCCACTCAAATTCATAATCTCTGTTGTCTCCTGATGCGTAATGCACCACTGTCCTACTTGTTCCCATAGGTTTCCTCCTTTTTGTCAAAATCGAAGAAGAATACATATTCATCCTCTTTCTGTTGCTCCGCCTCTGGTAGAAGCATTAGTCTTTTCATGTTTTGTATAAATATCCGCATCTGCCACCTGTTAGAGTAGTAGAGCGGTGTGTACCAGAACTCCTGTCCTTTCTGTTCGTCCGGTTGTAATACCGAGCCTACAACAGGATTTACAATCGTGTCGGCTATGCAGATATATCCGGCACATCCAAGCAGTGACAGCTGAATGTAGCACATCTGGCCAACCACTCTGTCAATGTCCTGTCCTACGAAAAGAACCTTTTCCTGATAATTTATCCCTCGTTCCTTGAATGTGTTTGCAGCGGATATCAGCGTTGCACCTGCTCCGCATGCCGGGTCCGAAACTGCTATGTAATCCCTGTCCTCTGCCTTGCTTCTGACGGTGTCCCCGATTGTTATAAGGGACATCATTTTGCAGACATCATACGGAGTAAAGAATTGTCCATGCCAGTGACTTCCAAGATTGAGCTGCATATACAGCTTTCCGAGGAAATCCTGATCCGGATTGTTTTCTAATGCCATCGTTACAATGGCGAACAGCTTTGCCGGTATCTCTACATCTCCGCCAAGTTCCTTGATGCACCTCTCATATTCTTTTTCCCTGTCAGCTTTCCTTTTGGGGTTGGTCTCAAATACATTTGCAATCGTGCAAGCCATTGCCGACATAAGATCTGACCATACCTGCCATGCCGTTCTGCTGTAGCACAGATGATTGAACAGGTCTAAGAATTCCTTTTCAGTGCCCTTTATTTCATCATTCGTTTGTACCGCCACCCATCAACCGCCTCCTTACTGCTTCAAATTGTCGTGTTCTTTCCTCACGCTGTTGTGGTGTCAGCTCTTTCCTTTCCGGAGCAACAGTCTGTTCTATCGCAGGAGGTTCTCTGGCTTCAATCTGAGGAACATACTGCTGTCGCAGCATCAACTTTTCGTTCGCTATGAAATCTGGTAGCATATTGCTGTTGACCGCTTCCTTTGCCTTTGCTTCGTATGCTTCCCGGAAGTTGGCTCTGTCCGCTGTCGGATTTTCGCTCTGGCACAGCCTGCTCCATCCGAGATTTTTTACCACCGATACCGTCAGATCATCCATCAAGGCAAATGCTTCCTGCGGGTGATACCATCCATACTCCGACATTGCCCTCTGAACCACTCCCCATGCCTCATCAAAACTAAGGACGGGTGGCTTGCATCTTTCCATGCACAACTTTCTGATTTCTGCAATGTTAGGAGGATAAACGCTTGTGCTTATGTGCTCCATAACCGCATTCTCAACGACTTTCCCATTGAGGTCTTTCAGCATCCGGTACCAGAAATTCATAGATGCATCATCCTCCAGAATTTTGGAAGCTGGATATGCTGACTTGATTCCTACCGCTATAACTGCAAATTCCTGTTTATTCATCTCCGGCCCATCCCCTTGCAAAATCTGCGAACTGTTCTACGTGAGACTGTGATCCTCCGTTCTGAGGTTGCGGTGTTGAATTTTCATAGTAGCCGTCATGAACCTTTGGGAAATTGTTCGGTAAGACAAACCAATCGAACGTTATCATCCAACCGCTCTTATTGTTCCCCTTGAGAAAATCGCTGTTTTTTATCCTCTCAATAGCAGCTAGTACTTCATCAATGCCGTATTCTTTAATTCTGGCATTCAAACACTTGGCTCTCTTGGTTCCTGATGTCAACTTACTTACAGGCCTTAATCCATAGACTGCCAGTGAGTTCCATTCTTCCACAACTCGTTGCACATCAGTGCGACTAACAGTATCTTTAGATACTGCAAATATCTCTGTCTCTCCATTTGACTCTTTATCTAATTCTGACTCTATCTCTTTATCTATCTCTGTGTTACACTCTGTTACATTGGTGTTACATTGTAACGCTTTCTTGTTATTTCTAAACCTTCTAACCCGCTCCGCTCCTGCGGTTTCACTTCCTATGGTTTCTGGTACCTCTGTTAATAAATATTCATCTGTATTATTCAATTCAAGCATGCCATTTTTCATTAAAAAGCTAACTGTAATCTTTACATTTTCCACTTCTTCGTCTAAATCCAGTGCTAACTCTGAGACAAAATCATCCTCAACACCTTCAAAAAATAACTTTCCTTCGTTTTTTAGTGATAAAAGTTGCATTTTAAGATAAATAATTGTGTAAGTATCACCGCCTGCTATCGAACGGAGCTTTTTTATTCGTTTATCTCCAAACCAATCATTTCGGAGTTTCAACCAATAGTATTTTTTTGCCATACTTGTCTCCTTTTAGGAGCTGTAGCTGCAACTACAGCTCCATACTTACTTAATAGATTACTTTGCTTCCTTCATCAGTCTTCACAACATCCAAGCTCTGAGGGAATCGAGCCTTCATTGTAGGATCATGGGTGATTGCCATAATCTTCAAATCAGGGTATCTGCTCTGGATTGTCTCCAATGCGTCGCAATATGCCTGTATTCCGTCCCCATCCAAGAATGGAGGCTCATCAATAAAGAGCATTCCGAGCTGGATTCCTGCCGAAGATGATTTAATCTCTGCCAATGCAAGAATTACCGATAATGAAGACTTGACTTTCTCTCCACCGGATTTTGAAAGGTATGGAAGCACCGACTTACCATATTCCTCGATGTAAATATCCAAAGATACCTTTTCCTTTCCATTTTTCTGAAGTCTCTCCAGTCTGAACTCCACTCCCATTTTTCCGCCAGTCATCTGTCCAAGAATGGTATTTGCTGTAGCTGTCAGCTGCGGAATAATAGAACGGATAATCTGATGTGGCACACCGCTCTGGCTAAATGCGACTTTCAATGTATCGTAATCAGCTGTCTCCTTGGCATATTCCACCTGCTTGTCCTGTAAAGCTGCAATATCCTGCTTCAACTTTGCAATCTGTTCCGATTTCTGCTGTAAAGCTCCAATTCGCATCTGTTTTTCCTTTACCATGCTGTTAATGGCATTCACTTCTGTATCCAGTCCGTTTACAATCGCCTGAGCCTCTTCCATTCCCGCCATAGCAAGTATCTCTTTATCAGCCTCTGCCTGTCTCTCTGAGATTTCATCATCGATACCGGTAATTTCTGCTGTCAACTCCAGAACCCTGTTCAATGCTGTTGCATTTCTTTCCTCTGCTACTGGGAGCATTTTTTCCTTTTCTACCCACGGATCAAGAGCAGTAATGGCACTAAGCACATGCACATGTTCTTCAAACGCTTTGGCATATATATCACGCTCTGTTTCTGCCTGTGTGCCCTTTAATTTGACCTCAGCAAGCCTGTTTTCTGCTTCTGATATATTTGACTTCAAATGTTCCAAAGCCGCCTTAATCAAAGCGAGATTGTTTTCCCTCTGGTTGATTTTTTCGAGCTGTGCCACATACGGAAGCAATGTTGCACATTCGTTTTGCAGGACTGTTAAAGCTGCCGCATCATATCCTATCGCATCCATTTCAGCCTGTTTGTTCTCTATTGCATATCTGCTCTTTGCAAGTTCGCAATCTCTGCGAGCGGCAATGTCTACATACAATGCTTCATGTACTTCCAGCTGTTCCTTTGCTTCGATGGCATCCTGCAAGAATTTACAATGTGCTTTCTCGATATCCACACATCCGGATTCATTCAATATTGCAACTTTCTTTTCAAGAAACTGCTTCTGCTCGTCCGCTTTCTGCTTCTCCCTATCAAAGCTTGACCTTGTCTCGCTTTCATGGAAAACTGCCGCAGAGTATTCAGTTTTTGCTTTCTGATATGCAACAGCTTTTTCCTGCATATCCTCTAACTCTGCTTTCTTTTTGGTGTATGTTTCGGCTTTCTGCCTGACCTCACCATCATTGGCCGAATCCAGTATCATTGCATTCTTTTCATCCTGTTTCTTCTGTAAAGCAGCCTGCAACTCCAGAATGTTCTTCTGTTCACTTTCAGCCTGCTTTGCAAGATTTTCAGCCTCCTGTTTCTTTGTGGTGTAGAGTGCTGACTGTCCTGCAAGTTCCAGTTCCCGCTTCAACAAATCATTTCTTTCAGCAATCTTTTCCTCTATTTCAGGCTTCTGGGCGAGAGTTGCTGAACTGCTGTCTGCTATCGCCTGCTGTGTAGCTCTATTCTGCTCTGCAATGGTCTTTTTTGCTTGTAATGTTGTGACAGCTGCAAGAGCTTTCTTTCTCATTTCTGCAGCTTCCTGCTGATTCGACAGGATAAGTTTCTTCTGGTCTCTCTCATTAATCTTTGCCTGCAGTCTGGCTTCCTGCTCTGCCAATTCCGTCTTGCATGCTTCCAGTTCTTCGTCCGGCTTGCCAAATTCAGCAATTGTAGCATTATGAATTGTGATTTCCTGCTTCAAATCCCTGTTCTTTGCTCCATTCACTTTTGCCTTGTCGGAAGCGATTCTCTCCATTAGCTGATACACTCCAAGTCCAAGAAGTGTTCCAAGGACTTCAACTCTTTCCTCTGGTTTTGCCTGTAGAAATAATCCGTACTGATCCTGCATAATCAAAGCACATGACTTGAATGTAAAGCTGTCCATTCCGAGGATGTTCAATATTTCCTGCTGTGTATCGTTGTATCGTTCCTTGGAACAATCTTTCCATTCATTCTCAACAAACTGAGAGATATTCAAAGTTCCTTTTCCGGAACGGGCTCTGGTTCGTGTAACACGATACTTTTTCTCTCCGATACGGAATGTAAACATAATCGAACCAGAACGGACACTTTCATCATTTCTAAGCCATGGTGCCTTTCCTGTATCATCCTTGATTACACCCTCTCTCGGTTCTTCATAAAGGCAGTCGATAATCGCATCCATAAACAAGCTACTCTTTCCTGCTCCATTCTGACCGTTGATTGTGCAGAAAGTGATATCCTCGAAATTAAATGTCTCCTCTTCGTAGTTACGATAATTCTTAACAGCAATTTCTACAGGTTCAAATGTTCCGCTATTTGCTGTCGCTGTCATGCTTGCCTCAGCTTCAGCAATAATCTGTCTTGCCTTTAATACAAGTTCCTGTATTCTTTCCTGCGGTACCTGCTTTTCCTCAAGATACTTAATGAGGTTTGCTTCTGGATCCGTGGCATTTTCAAGCTGTGTTCTGTTGGCGAATTCATCTATCTTGTCCGGAAGAATTTCCCATACCATAAATGCTCCGTCTTCCAGAAGCTCTCTTTCCAAAGTTGCCTTATTCAGAGCTTTGCTGTTTTCTGCGGTACAGCTATAATGAACACGGACAATCTTTCCATCAATCTGCCCTCTCCACTTTTCAGTAGCAACAAAATCCATAGCCTGCATATTTATCTGTGTCACATCATCATTATTGAGTTCAATAGTCGCAAACTCTCTGATAGGTGTTTCATGGAAAATACTCTGCCATGTTCCCAGCTCGTGCCAGTTGTGAATCCAAAAGCCCCTCTGCTGTCCCTCATCATTAAAGTTCATGGCATTTATCGCACCGGAATAATACCAGTCTCTGTGCATTATCTTCTGTGGTCTGTGAATATGTCCTAAAGCAACCAGATTGTAATTGGCCGCCAATAAAGCCTCCTGCGGAATGATTGGCTCAAACTGTGTGAGCATCATTGTCTGTCCGCTCTCGGTATTGCATCCTGGCACTGTGTAATGTGCCATCAGAATACTTTCCTTTTCTGGAGAGCATTGTGCTTTCAGTCCTGTTACAATATTTGATAATTCATTGGTAAACACCACATTTTCTTCATCACTTGACAATCCCGGATGATTAGCTCTGAACACTCCCCTGTCAAATCCCGGGAGTACCGCAATATCAACATCATCAAATGAAATTACCTGTGGGGTAATCACCACATGAACATTCGGAACATCTGCAAACATTTCAGATAGGACATTGAACTGTCCTGATCCGTCATGGTTTGGAGTACCTCTCATAACAACGACCTGCTTTGATACTGCCGCAAGCTCTCTGATATAATGAATTGCAGTGATAATTTCCTCGCAGCACCTGTCTGACCACAGGCGGCCAACATGGAATATGTCACCAGATACAAGCGAGTAATCCGGTTTTTCCTCATTTGCCACTCTGATCAGTTCATCCAGACATCTTTTCGTGTCCTCTGTTCGGAGATTTACTCCGTCCTTGACTGGGCTTCGGAATGTTCCAAGATGCCAGTCGGCTGTATGTAATATCTTCATTTCAACACCTCCATAGTGGCTTTCATAGCCATAATCATATTGTGTAATTCAAGTTCCAGAAGCTTAAATGTCTTCTCCTCCAATCCACAGAAGTCGATACCATCGCCGCTCCATTCTTCGCCAACAAAGAGTACATTTCCCACAATTGGCTGATTATGCTCATCTGTTTTATAAAGATAGCTTCCAATGAGGTTTGGTGTGTTTGGCTTTAATCGCCCCTCCTCATCAATCAGCATGCTCACGCACTGTCCCGGTATCTTTGTTGGTCGGTCTTTCATATTCAAGTCTGTATATAATCGCTCTGGCATAACATGCTCATACAGCTCGCAGCCATTTCCAATCAGTCCTCTAAGGTAATCGTTCTGTTCTGAATGTGTTCCTGTCGGAAAATCATGCACTGTCAGTTCAAGGTCCGTTGAAATCTTAATCAGCTTCATTACTTACCAGCTCCTTTCTGACACTTCATGCACAGCGGTCTTCCAAATTTATTGAGCGAATACTCATATACCCTTTCGTTGATTTCTGCTCCACATCCATCGCAGAAATATCCAGTTGTCTCATTTCCATTTGTTGTCGGCTGTGACTGTGGTTGTTCCTGTGCCGGCTGTTCCTGATCGAACCTGTTTCTTTCCTGTTCTTCCACAGCCCCATCACTATCCTCAACCTGTTCGGAAGTAAATGCAGGATTGTCAATTTCATCCTCCGGATTAAAGTCTGACGAAAATGCTTCGCCAGAAAATGCAGTGGAGATTGCAGGCGGTGTGGATGAGGCACCGAACATATTCCCCATGGAATTCATCCCCTGCTGGAGCATTGCACTTCTCACTGTAGGATCCGTGTAATCTGGTGCAAATGTTACTGTAGGAACAACAAACGGCTTCTCCAATTCTGCCTTTGAGTATGTCCCCTTAATACCAAGCAATGCTCTGATAACTCTGAGGATTGCTCCTGTCTGTGCTTTTTCAGAAGCAGTCTTTCTAAGAAGTGTCATATTCACCAAGATTGACCTCTCGATATACTTTTCCCTGTCACTGTCAGCAATGACATAATATTTCTCTGGCTTGCCCCACTGATTCATCTTCTCTGGATCATCTTTCCACTCTCCTTTGAACATTTCAGAGGCGGCCTTGGCAGCTCTCCAATCATGGATTCCCATAATTGACTTGTCCATAAATTCAAGGCGGTACTTAGATTCTTCATCATCAAGGCAGATACGCTTGGTTTCCGCATGTGTCTTGTAGCTTCCGTCCGGAAGTCTGACAGCTCCGTATGCCTTGCCTACATAGGTGTTCGTATTCTCTCTTGTAACTGTGGTGTACTCTGGATGAAACTGGATACCTGCCGCAGTTGCCAGCTTCATAAGAAGCGGCTTCGCAGGAGAGTAAACCTCCTCATATACTGCTTTTCCGGTTCTATCCTCTCCGGTTTTTACCTTTCCAACCGAAAAAATATCACCAGAATTCTGTGCTGTATCTGCCACCACTTCCATAACGGAGCACTTGTAAAATGGATTGATCTGCACTGATGTAGCTGCCGGTAACAGCAGATTGCAGTTAGGATATTTGGACTGAATTTCAGCCAAAGCATTTGAATTGTTCATAGATTAAACCTCCATATTGTATAAATTTTATTGATTTTAAGCAGTTGGCTGTGGTACAATATGGTTGCTTACGAGGGTGTTCTGGACTTTGTCCGAGCACTCTTTTTCCATATCTCTCAGTACACTGCATAAATCCATTGTGAATTTTGAAAACGCAAGACTTCTCACATATTCCTCTGTCAGCTTAACGAGATACCAGTGCTGTAACACGACCTCTCTCTGTTCACGCTGATATATGTACTCCTGCTTATGTCTGGCATACTTTAATGCCTGTTCAAACTGCTCATCTGTAATCTCGCATCCGAGCAGTTCTTCTACTTCTCTTTTTTCTACGATTTCTTTCACATTCCAATTCCTCCAACGAATCAAATAAATAGTTAATTGCTTTCCATGCAGCCATATAAGCCACCAATATCACAAGATACTCACCGCCTACCGCCTTGTACCCTCTTTCCAGATATGCAACGTGAAAAGCCCATTTGCTTATTGCTCCGGTAACGAGCAATGACCAAGTAACTGCTATCAAGTCTCTCTTCACTCTTCATCACTCCTTGTAAAAATAATGTTTCCCATGCTTGAACAAAAATGTCAGATGCTCGCTGTGCCAGTTGGATTCGCTCTTACTCTCGAAGTAAGTCGCTCCATGGCTTTCGTCCCAACCATCAATCTGGATAAGCTGTAATGCTCTGTAACAGTCTGCGTCTGGTTCGACCTCGTCATACCGACCGTTGCTGATCGGACTGAACTGTCCGTCTTGAAAAATAACTCCTGCAATCGTATCCGGAAACTCTTCGCTCCAAACTCTGTTTAATACCACCAGTATTACAAGAGCTTTGCCCTCGGTGTCCTCGGATTCCGCTTCTGCCATTGCAATCTTGGCAAGCATATAAGCATCTTCCGCATCCCAGTCCATGCTTCCACTCAATGAACTGCCAGCCGACTGTAAGGTTGCTGTTGTGTCCTCTGTTTCTGCCGAAACTGTCTGCTCTGAGGTTGTTTCCTCACTCTCTGTCGCAGGAGTCACTACAACAATCTGTCGTTGATCGTTCTTTACGTCCGGCTCTCCGGTAAAGCTGAAAGCAAATGCGACAATTGAGGTCAGGGACATGGCAAATACCAATCCCAATGCAAATAGGCACTTATTTCTCATGCTCCTATCGCACCTCCTCCCGGATGTTCGAATGCAAACGACATCTGACCGCTGTTCTTTTCTGTTCTCAACATCTGGCTGAAAAACAGCCTGTTCTTCTCCTGTTCCTTTGCCCTTATACTCTGGCAATCGCACCGTTCTCCCGGATCAAGATTGCTTCCACAAACAGGGCAGACATTGTAATATGCCATGATTACCTCCTATCTGTTCTCCTGTGCAGCTACATACTGAATTGCCTGCTCAATATCCTCTTCCGGAATCTGCAACTTATCCGCAAATAAATGCTTATTGACTTTTCCGGAGCCTATGCTGATATATCCCTGGCTCTCGGATTCCTTATTGATTTTGCGCATCGTCTTGTACGCAAAGTCTTCTTTGCAACCGAGTAAAATCATAACTTCCTTTACGGTAAGAAATGGTCTCGGTGCGGTTCTTACTGCTTCCATAAAGCCTCCTATTCCAGGTTCTTTTGAACCCAAACTTTTAGATTTTGTGATACAGCTGTCAACTCATCCAAGTTGCTAAGTATGTCCTGCAAAATTGGTTTTTCATCCTCAGATATCACTCCGTCGGCTACGACATCTAAAAGGTTTTCTTTTGATTCCTGTACCTTTTTGAGTGAAGCAAGGGCTCTTACAGCAATTCTGTCTAAGCTTTCTGTATCAACCAGCGGTACATCCTGTCCCAAAGGACAGCTATACTTGCAATAGTGATTTCTGAGTTCCGGTGCATTATAAAGATCAGCCATTCTCAAAATCGCATCAGCTGGGATAATCTTTGTAATACCTAATTCATAATCAGCAAGTGTACTAGCAGAAATTCCAAGAAGTTCAGCCGCTCCTTCACGGCTATTCAACTTGTCATTGTATTTTGCAGCTTCTTTTCTACACCGACAGTAGATGTTATCAGCAGCTTTTGTAGGATTTGTTCCCATTTATTTTTCTTCCTCTCTGCAATAAAATATTTTTATAAACATTAGTCTATGGTTTGTGGACTTTTAGAACAAAAAAAATCAGTAGTTATTCCACAAGCCAAAGATATTTGGACAGCACTCTCATAGGTCAAACGAATATGACCTCTCTCTAATTCGGATACCCATTGCTTGGATCGTCCAATTTTTAATCCAAGTTCAGACTGTGTAAGTTTGGCTTTTTTTCTAGCATTTCTAATCTGCTTACCTATGAGTACAGAGTTCAATTCTCTCACTTTGGCTTCTCCTTTCCGTCCATTTTTCTTGGACTTATCTGTATATTAGTCCATTGATTATGGATTGTCAAGTGTTTTGTCAATGTTTTTTGGACTTTTGTTGAAATCCAATAATTTTGGACTATAATATTTTTTAACAGGAGGTGTAACATGATAGGTGATGTAATTCGAAATTTAAGAACTGCTTCATCAATGACACAAGCAGAGTTAGGTCAACGAATGGGAGTTATCAAGCAAACTATCAGTAATTGGGAAAAAAATATATCCACTCCTAACATCGATGCAATAGTAAAGCTATCTAGTATATTTAATGTTCCAACAGACTATCTTTTGGAATCTGGTGTTTTTAGTAATTGGGATTTATTACTTGCCAATAAGATGAAAGTGCTTGAAGTGATTTCTTCATGCTCTACAAGAATATCTAAAGATCTTTTGAATGGCACTGATGATATAACATTTGCAAAATTAGTATATGCATTTAATATTCAAATCCAAAACAGGGACGATGGTGTTGGAATATCTGCCAAAGATCCAATCCCAACATATGCAAATAATGCGATTCAAAAGCATCCTGTTATGAATAATTCCTCTCAGGATATTCTTCAATATTACAACCAACTAACAAATATTGATAAAGTGTGGATTATGGGACAAATAGTGGATCTTATTAAAGGATACGAAAAACCACACTCGTCTGTTGCAGCAGATGATCAAAGAAAAGTTGTTGGAAAATAATAGACCTCGCGTGGTACCGAGGTCACCATAAAAGATAGTATTTTTCTGATTGGTCGTCAGATTAAAAAAGGGGGGATTGTTTTTTGAAAAAAAGAATTTTATATGTACTACTATCATCGCTTATTCTATGTTCGTGTGGTCACGAGCAATCGGCAAGTGATAAGGCTTTAACCAATGCTAAAAAAGCTTACGAAATAGGTCAAAATTATTTATCTGGAGATATATCTGCTGAGGATGCTCAGGAACAATTAGAAAACATTGAAGAGAATATAAGTTATGCTTCTGACTATTCTTATGACGAAAGAAAAAATGATACCCAGAAGTCGGCTGATTATTACTTACACAATTATGTCTACTTCTTATCTCTTGATGTCATGATGGATAAAGGCGACCGAGGCGATGCGGATTCATACGACAAAGTCAAGGATAGTGTAAAAAAATTAAAAGAGCAGATTGACAAGTACGATTAAGGAGGTACATACCATGTATGATGCAGGCAAAACCTCACAAAAGATAAGCGATCTTGAAAAAGAGTACAGAAAGTCACAACAGAAAAAAGGGGCTGAATCCCTTATGGAACTGGAAGCACAGGTTCGTGCCAAGCTCAAACGTCAGGCTGAGGCGGATGATAATATCTACGATCCAGAGTTTGAAAAAGAGATTGAAGAAAGGCTGGCAAAGCTCGACGAGGAATCCAGGTCCGAATTCTACCGGATCCGGACACACAGGAAGAATGACGGAATCCTCTCTGCCAGGGAGATTGATCTGCTCACTCTAGAGGCTATGGAACGGTCATACTATCATTACAAAGGCATAGAATACGAAAAACCGAAGTATAAGAAAGAATTTCACTTCGGAGGATAAATAATCTGCAAAGAATGGAAAGGGGTGCGGCATGCCAGCATATAAATATACTCTGAAAAATGGAAAAACGATGTGGTATGCCAACTTCTACTATACCGATTGGACTGGAGAGAAGAAGCATATCTGCAAAAGGGGCTTCTCTACGCAGCGTGAAGCAAAAGAATATGAACGTACTTTCATGGATCAGCAGAATGCTACTAGCGACATACTGTTCTCCTCGCTTGTTACCAATTATCTCGAGGATATGGAACACCGCCTCAAACCTACCACAATGGAGAATAAGCGGTTTATCATAGATACAAAGCTACTCCCTTACTTCGGAAGACAGAAAGTGTGCGACATTGATACGATCAAGATACGCAAATGGCAGAATGAGCTTATCTCATTCCGGGACAGAGACGATAAGCCTTTCTCCCAAACATATCTGAAAACTGTAAACAATCAGATGTCCGCTATTATGAATTATGCTGTCTCGCACTACCACCTCGCCCTCAATCCCTGCAAGGCCGCAGGCAGTATGGGAAAAAGCAATGCTGACGAAATGAATATCTGGACACAGGCTGAGTACGAGAAATTTTCCAAGGCTATCAGCAAATCATCCATGAAGCTGGCTTTTGATATCCTGTTCTATACCGGTATGCGTTCCGGAGAGCTGCTCGCACTGACACCAGCGGATATTCTTCCATCCAAGAGGATAGACATAAACAAAAACTATGCAAAGGTAAAGGGGAAAGAGATATTTCTGGAACCGAAGACACCAAAATCCAAAAGGTGTATCTCCATTCCGGATTTCCTGTATGACGATATCCAGGAATACATTTCAAAGCTGTATGGGATTGAAAAGGGTGATCGGATATTCTACTTCCAGAAGACTGCTCTGGAAAAGGAAATGAAAAGAGTGTCTGAAAGGGTAGGTCTGAAGCCGATCAGAGTGCATGATCTGCGGCATTCCCACGCAAGTATGCTCATAGAGCTTGGGTTCTCTGCTCTGGAAATTGCAGACCGGCTTGGTCATGAATCCGTAAAGACTACTCTTGACACGTACTCACATCTTTATCCTGATAAGGATCAGAAACTTGCGGACCGGCTGAATCAGTTCCGAAACCAGTAAAATGAAGTTGAAATCATCCGCTGATTGTGATATATTAAGCATAAAGAAAGGCACCTGCTCGAACAGATGCCTCTCAGGAGCCCCACTCCAAAAGGTGGAGTTTCCCGAGTTAGCTTATTTCTCTAAATAGAGACGCCTACTCTGGTTGCGACAGAGTAGGCATTTTTATTTTCGCTTGTTTCTCTTGTCGAGAAAGGCAAGCAACGCAATAACTAAGCTGCCAAAAGACATCAGCAGAGCTAATATCCCAATGAAAATCGAAATGATCTCATAAGCTGTCATCGGCGCCACCTCCCTTCCTATGTATTCCGGAAAACCGGTCCATTGGCTCGGGAGGCTACCACCCCCTGTCGTGGGTTCCATGGCTGTCATTTTATCACACATCAAGACAATTTTCAATCCAGTATAATATGCATAGGAAAAATAATGGTGTCATTTTTCAGCATCACGTTAACATCACGGAGCAAAACAAAAGAGCCACAATCCCATTAAAATAAGGATTCGTGGCTCAAATGTCCGTTATTCAAACTCAATAGTTCCCGGTGGCTTACTGGTCAAATCATAGAATACTCTATTGACTCCCTTTACCTCATTTATAATTCTGCTCATCACTGTCTGAAGTACCTCAAACGGTATCTCGGCTGCTTCGGCTGTCATGAAGTCCACGGTGCGGACTGCACGGACTGCAACGGCATAATCATATGTTCTCTCATCACCCATGACACCTACTGAACGCATGTTGGTAAGGGCTGCAAAGTACTGGTTTGGCATCCATGATGGTTCCTCGCCGTGGGCCTCTTTGTACTCTTTTGCTGCCTTTTCCACTTCGCTTCTGTAAATCCAGTCTGCATCCTGGACAATGCGTACCTTTTCGGCTGTGACTTCGCCGATGATACGGATTCCAAGGCCTGGGCCTGGGAATGGCTGACGGAATACGAGATAGTCAGGTAATCCAAGCTCCAGTCCGACCTTGCGTACCTCGTCCTTGAAGAGGTTTTTGAGTGGCTCCACGATATCCTTGAAATCGACATGCTCCGGGAGACCTCCTACGTTGTGGTGTGATTTGATGACTGCAGATTCTCCGCCGAGTCCACTCTCCACTACGTCCGGATAGATGGTTCCCTGCGCAAGGAAGTCAACCTTTCCGATTTTCTTAGCTTCTTCCTCGAATACACGGATAAATTCCTCACCGATTATTTTACGCTTGCGCTCAGGCTCTGTGACGCCTGCAAGCTTGCTGTAGTAGCGCTCCTGTGCGTTGACGCGGACAAAGTTGATGTCGAACGAACCGCCTTTGCCGAATACGCCCTCTACCTCATCGCCCTCGTTCTTGCGGAGAAGTCCGTGGTCTACGAATACGCAGGTGAGCTGCTTGCCGATTGCCTTGGCAAGGAGTGCTGCGAGTACTGATGAGTCTACTCCACCCGAAAGTGCAAGGAGCACTTTGCCGTCACCGACCTGCTCTCTGATTTCTTCGATTGTGTTTTTGACGAATGAATCCATCTTCCATGTGCCTGCACATCCACATACGCCACGGACGAAATTGTAAATCATCTGTGTTCCGTTCTTGGTGTGAAGTACCTCCGGATGGAACTGTACTGCATATAATTTCTTCTCAACATTCTGTGTTGCGGCTATTGGACAGTCTGCAGTGTGCGCAACTACCTCAAAGCCAGGTGCAGCCTCTGCAATTCTGTCGAAATGACTCATCCAGCATACTGATTCTGATGGCAGATCCTTGAACATCACGCCGTTTGCAGAATATGTGATTCCTGTCTTTCCATACTCTCCAACCTCCGGTGTGATTACCTTTCCGCCTAATTTATGCATCATAAGCTGTGCACCATAGCAGATGCCAAGCACCGGTATTCCCAGCTCAAACAGCTCTTTCCGGTATGATGGAGAATCCTCTTCATAACAGCTGTTTGGACCTCCTGTAAGGATGATGCCCTTTGGATTCATTTCTTTGATTTTCTCAATGTCTATTTTGTATGAGTAAATCTCACAGTACACGTTGCACTCGCGGACACGGCGCGCAACAAGCTGATTGTACTGACCACCAAAGTCTATGACTATGACCTTTTCCTGATCCATGTTTTCCTCCTAATTGTTTATTCGCTATGCTGCTGTTTTACAATCTTTGAAACGTCACGTAATTGCTGTTTGCCACACTGTGGTGTAAACAATAACAAAAACATAACATATGTTATCTGCTGCCATCTCATTGATTACGTAAAAGCAACATGTTTTCTTATGTCATTATAGATTACGGAGTGCTTATCTGCAAGCGATTTTGTTAAATTTCTGTTTTGATTTTATGTGCAATTACGTTATAATGAGTTATAAACACTTTTATAAGCTGGGAGGTTTCATCATGAGTTTTAAAATAATCACTATAAGCCGAGAGTTTGGCAGTGGCGGTCGCTTTATCGGCGAGCAGATTGCTCAAAAATGCGGCATTGAGTTTTACGATAAAAAAATAATTGAGCATGTGGCAAAGGAGCTCGGTATCTCTGAACAGATTGTCGCAAACCAGGGCGAATATGCACCTGCCGGAAGTATTTTTTCATATGCATTTGTGGGGCGCGACATCACAGGAGTTTCTCTTTCTGACCAGATTTTCAATATTCAGCAGAAGCTCATCAAGGATATTGCGCAAAAAGAGCCATGCGTTATTGTGGGACGTTGCGCAGACTACATTCTTTCTGACAGGGATGATGTGCTGAATGTTTTTATAGAGGCAAACACTCCTGAGAAGGCTGCAAGAATAAAAAAGCTCTACCAAAAAAGCGATGACGAGGTCAAAAAGCTGCTAAAGGATGTCGATAAGAAGCGCTCTGTAAATTACCGCTACTTTACCGACAAGGAGTGGGGCAGCAGGAAAAATTATGACCTGGTGCTAAACAGCTCTGTACTTGGATACGATAAATGTATTGAGCTCATCGCATCCGCATACGCTTAATTCACTTAAGATACATCTTTCCTGCTGTTAAGAAACCGTTTTCTTATTTTATTATGAAAAATGTAAATAGAATTACAACCTGTGTGTAATATTAAAAATACTCCTGCATAAACTGTAACAACAGAATATGCAGGAGTATTTTTTGAAATCATATATTGAGACAAGGGCGGTGGAAATCGCCAACTACATAGTTGAAAACAATGCCACGGTGCGTCAGGCTGCAAAGCAGTTTGGCATCAGCAAATCCACTGTGCACAAGGATATCACGGATGCTGACAGGCTGCTTCGCATAAACCCGGAGCTTGCCGCAAAAGCGCGTCACATTCTCGATATCAACAAGTCCGAGCGCCATATCCGCGGCGGACTTGCCACCAGAGAGAAGTATCTGCATCTGCCTCATGTGCATGCCGGCTGAGTGTATATTACCTCCGAATGTTTTTATATGCCATGTGTTTACGGTGTCACATGACTTGTGAGCACACCGTACAGCCACTTGCCCTCATCGCTTAGATCCTCATAGGTAAAGCCGCTTGTCTTATCGCAGGCAGGTGTTAGAAGCGCTGATTTTTCGTCCTTATTGGACAGATTCCAGCACACATAGCTGATGCCGTAGCTGTCAAGCAGGCTGATCCAGCTGTTTGCAGAATCTATGTCCACCTGACCGTTTCCGTCGGCGCTGCAGATGCCAAACTCTGATACAAATATCGGCAGTCCGGCGTCTGCCGCCGATTTTAGCTTGTTTTGCAAGTCCTCCTTGTGGGTTGCGGCATAGAAATGCAGTGTATACATGATATTATCATAGCCTGTGACAGGGTCCTTGACTGCCTCATCCACATCCTGGCTCCAGTTAGGTGTGCCTATCAGTATGACTGCATCCTTGTCGTAGCTTCTGATTGACGGAATGACCTCGCTGGCGTAAAACTTCACATCTCCCCAGGTCGCACCGTTGCACGGCTCATTACAAATCTCGTAAATCACGTTGTTGTATGAGGCATACTGCTGTGCCATTTTGGCAAAAAAAGTATTTGCCACATCACTGTAGCGGTTTGGATTGCCATCGTTAAGCACATGCCAGTCGATGATGACATACATGTCATTGTTTAGTGCGTACTGCACTCCGTTTTGCACAAGTGTCTCAAGCTGTTGCCTGTCACCATCTGTGCAGTAGCCACCGCTTTCGTAGGTGTACATGGCGAGCCTCACCACGTTTGCTCCAAAGCTTTTTAGCGTGGCAAAGCAATCATTGGTCACATACTGTGGATACCACGCAAGACCGTGTGTGCTGACTCCGCGAAGCTGCACCTCGTTGTTATTTTGATCAACGAGCTTGCTGCCCTCCACATGCAGCTTACCGTTTACTGACGGACAGGCAAGAACTGAGCTCTCCTGTCCGTTTTCTGTGGTGAGCTGCTCTGTGTCAGCCACATTCTGATTTTCTGTACTGTTTTCTGTACTGTTTTCTGTACTGCTTTGCGTACTGTCCTCAGTATTATTTTCTGAAGAATTCACCAACTCAGTGGCTTTCTCATCTGTCTGTGATTCTGTCTCTTTGTTGCCCTTGTTACCACATCCTGTAAAAATCCCAAGCACCAGCACTGCAGCCAATACCAATGCTATATATTTCTTCATATTGTTATACTGTCTGACTGATTACTGAATGGATGTAACCTTGTAGTCCTCAGCCTCTACAGTCTCCTTTAATTTCTCATCGGAAATGTCAGAGCTTAATGTCACTACTGCAGTTCCGCTCTCATGGCTTACTGCTGCCTCACTAACTGCATCAAGCGACTCGAGTGCCTTCTTTACTCTTGCCTCGCAGTGGCCGCACATCATTCCTTCGATATTCATTGTCTTTGTCATTGATTTTTCCTCACTTTCATTTGGTTTATTTGTTTTGTTTTTTCTATCTGGTGTTGCTTTTCTGTCATGCTTAGGATCATACACCCTGCACAGATTCAGCCGCAGGGCATTGGTAACAACGCAGAAGCTCGACAGGCTCATCGCCGCCGCTCCAAACATCGGATTGAGCTTCCATCCTAATAAAGGATACCACAAACCGGCCGCAAGTGGAATACCTATTACATTATAGAAAAATGCCCAGAACAGATTTTCGTGTATATTTGTCAATGTAGCACGGCTTAACCGCACTGCTGCCGGTACATCTATCAGGCGGCTCTTCATCAGGACAACATCCGCTGCATCTATTGCCACATCACTTCCCGCGCCGATTGCAATTCCCATATCCGCACGTGTGAGCGCCGGTGCATCATTGATTCCGTCACCAACCATGGCTACCCTGCCCTGTTTTTTTAGTTTCCTTATGACAGCCTCCTTACCATCCGGAAGCACACCTGCGATGACTTCATCCACTCCCGCCTGCTTTCCAATGGCATTGGCAGTCTGCTCGTTGTCACCGGTGAGCATAACAACTCTGATACCCATATTTTTAAGCTGTCTGACAGCTTCCGGACTGTCCTCCTTTATTGTATCTGCAACGGCTATGATACCGCAAAGCCTGTCATCTGCGGCAAAGAACAGAGGAGTTTTTCCTTCCTTTGAAAACTCGACAGCTTTCGCGCGCATATCATCTGACACTTTTACAAATTTGCTGACAAAAGCAAGATTTCCTGCTTTTATCATTTTGCCTGCAAGTATTGCAGTCAGACCATTTCCTACAACAGCGCTAAAATCCGTCACCTCTGCAACGGCGATTTCATCCGTTTTAGCGCGCTCCATAATGGCTTTTGCAAGCGGATGCTCGCTCTTGGCCTCGACTGATGCGGCTATTGCAAGAAGCTTCCTTGACCACAGTGCTTTATCTGTTGATGAGTACGGGTTTAAATCGTCTGCCTTACGCTGACACTCACCGGCATGCTTGCCGATTTCCTCAAAAAATGTCTTATCCGGCACGATATCCGTCACCTTCGGCTCACCGCTTGTTATGGTGCCTGTCTTATCAAGAGCCACAATCTGTGTGCGGCCTGTTGCCTCAAGGCTTGCCGCTGTCTTGAAGAGTATACCGCTCTTTGCGCCCTTGCCATTTCCTACCATTATCGCAACAGGAGTTGCCAGTCCAAGTGCACAAGGACAGCTTATCACGAGCACCGAAATGCCTCTGGCAAGCGCAAAGCCCACTGTCTCACCGGCTATAAGCCATGCTATTATTGTAATGATTGCAATTGTAATAACCGCCGGCACAAATACTCCCGATACCCTGTCAGCGATTTTTGCAATAGGTGCCTTTGTCGCTGCGGCATCAGAAACCATCTGTATAATCTGTGAGAGTGTGGTGTCTTCGCCTACTCTGGTTGCGCGGCATTTTATAAAGCCTGACTGGTTCACTGTGGCAGCGCTTACTGCATCTTTCGGCTGCTTATCCACAGGGATGCTCTCTCCTGTGAGTGCCGATTCGTTGACAGCGGTTGTTCCCTCTATTATTTCACCGTCCACAGGGATATTTTCCCCCGGTCTGACCACGAAAATATCGCCCTTTTTCACTGCATCCACAGAAATTTCCTGCTCCACGCCATCCCTTACAACGGTTGCTGTCTTTGGGGCAAGCTGCATCAGGCTCTTTAAAGCGTCTGTTGTTTTGCCCTTTGAGTGCGCTTCAAGCATTTTTCCGACAGTAATCAGTGCCAAAATCATGGCTGCGGATTCAAAATAAAACTCATGCATATATGACACGACCGCATCCATATCGCCATTCACCTGCGCAGCTGTCATGGCAAAAAGTGCATACACGCTGTATCCAAACGATGCCGCAGAGCCAAGCGCAACAAGCGTATCCATGTTGGGAGCGCCGTGAATCAAGCCCTTAAAGCCACTGATAAAAAACTTCTGGTTTATGACCATTACCGCCACTGTAAGCAGAAGCTGCAAAAGCCCCATAGCCACATGGTTTCCATTGAAAAACTCAGGCAACGGCCAGCCCCACATCATATGTCCCATGGAAAAATACATGAGAACAACTAAGAATATGAGCGATGCTATAAGCCTGTTGCGCAGCTTCGGTGTCTCCCTGTCTACAAGCGCATCCTGCGCTGCCTTTAGCTGCTCTAAGCTGTTATTCGCTTTGTCATTTTCTGATTCTGTTGCTGTGCCTTTGGGACTTGCTCCATAGCCCGCCTGCTCTACTGCCTCCACTATCTGCGCATCTGTAGCGCTTCCCTCGACTCCCATCGAGTTGGTCAAAAGGCTGACAGAGCAGCTCGTCACACCATCAACCTTAGAGACCGCCTTTTCCACTCTGGCAGAGCATGCCGCACAGCTCATTCCTGTAACTGAATATTGCTTCATACTGTCTGTATTTCCTTCTTTCTACTATTCGAATCTAACTATTCAGAAGCCTTTTCTAAAATCTCTCAATTCCTGTCACCTTGAAATCCAGTCTTTCGATGGCAAATGTGATTTCCTCATCGCTTAGCTCTCTGGTTGCCTCAACATGTGCCACGCCATGCTTTAAATCCACATCTGCCGATACTCCGCTCATCTTCTGAAGCGAGCGTGTGACTGAGTTCTTGCAGTTCATGCAGTGCATTCCGTCTATGTGCACATCTGCTCTCGTGACTATCTCGCCTGTAAGCTGTACTGTGGCTTCCTCGTCCTCCTTCATGGCTCCACCGCCACAGCAGGCGCCCTCTCCCTTTGAATGCTTAATAGTCTCCTTTAAGCCCACAATCACCAGAGCGGCAATTATTGCTATTATTAATATTGTGATTATTGTACTCATTTTTATACCTGCCTTCTTATAATGCTACTTCATAAGCTTCTGCAGTGTGTTCAAAAGCTCATCTATTGTCTCATCCTTGCCGGCTCTTATGTCATCTGCCACACACGTCTTTATATGATTGGCCAAAAGGACTTTATTGAAGCTGTTGAGCGCGGCATTTGCGGCCGCCACCTGTGTGATGATGTCAGGGCAGTAGCAATCCTCATCCAGCATACGCTTGATTCCACGGATCTGCCCCTCTATACGGCTAAGTCTGTTGATGAGATCCTTATATTCCTGCTCTGACCGCTCTTTTTTGCGGTTGCAGCAACAGCATTTGGTTTCTTTTTCTGCCATGGGTGCCTCCATTTGTTCTTTGTTCCGCATTATGCATTTGTTTCACATATCTAACCATACCCCTTATGGGTATCTGTCTTCAAGAGTATTGTATACCCCGGTGGGGTATATTGCAAGGGAAGATTTCCTTATTGAGAAATTTTCATGTTATACCATACTTTTATAATAAAAGCATGCAAGCTGTGTCCTGTCCCTCAGCTGCAGCTTTTCAAGTATGACACTGATATAGTTTCGTACGGTTCCCTCACTCAGATACAGCTCATCCGCTATTTCCTTGTTGTTTAGTCCTTCTGCAACCAGCTCTATGATTGAAAGCTCCTTGCCGCTTATATCATAGCTCTTCATTGCGTCAATGAACCGGGCCTGACCGGTGCCTGATGAAGCTTTACCATCAGCTCCGAACAGGTGTGGTATCCTGTCCATTATCTGTGTTCCAAACACTGTCTGTCCGTTGTTTACAGCTCTAAGTGCCGGGGCAATACTCTCAAAGGCCTGTTTTAGTATATAGCCCTTCGCCCCCAGCGAGATTGCTTTTACAATGTATTCATCATCCGAAAATGTAGTCAGAAGAAGTATTTTGGCATCCGGATATTTTCCGAGTATTTTTTCTGCTGCTTCAAGACCTGTCATGCCCTGCATCCTTATATCCATGAGCATCACATCTGGCATATGCTCCTCGTACAGCTTTACCGCCTGCTGCCCGCTGTCTCCAACCGCAGACACCTCTATGTCATCCTGTGCGCTCAGTATTGTATTCAGCGAAAGTGATACGAGATTATCATCATCTATTATTACTATTTTCATGTCCTGTTCCTTTCTTTTTCAAGCCTTGATTTTATGATTAAAGGGTCAAAAGGTATCATCGATGCATGCTTGCATGCAATTCGATGTATACCTTAGTGACCCGCACTACACCGAGAAAGTAGCAATTTGCTGCGGAGATGCGGCAAATTAGCGGATTTCGAGGTGGAGTCAGATTACGGGAATGCGTAGCATGTAGTAATCTGATTAATCATAAATGAGGGGCAAAATACCTTTTGACCCTCATATCATTTTTTTATATCCTCACTTCTTCATGAGCGTCACAAATATCATGAAACCATCGTCTGCCTTTATACGCATGGTTCCTCCTATCGCTGCAACACGCTCCTTTATATTTTTTATGCCTATTCCATCTCCTGTTTCTCCCGAAAGTCTTATTTCGTCAGCCGATGTGCCGTTGTCCATTATCTCAAGCTGGTAAAAGGCGGGATGCTCTCTGACTATTATCCTGATTTCATCGCCGTTACTGTGCTTAACTGCGTTGTTTACCGCTTCCTTTGCAATTGCAATAAAAGCATACTTGACATCTCTGGGCACATCATCCTCACAGTCGTATTCGAGTGAAAATGCAAATGCACTGCCTGTGGGCTTAAGCTTCGCAAGCGCCTGACGCAAATCGACCGATTCATCGTACAAATCATGAACGCTTTTTCTCATGCTGTCCATTGCCGTATCGAGTGTACTCTTTAGGTCTGCGATAGGCGCTTTAAGCTTTTCATCGGTATTTATCACACCGATTGCTCCCACCTGCAAAATAGAGCGCGTAATCATGTGCCCCACGTTGTCATGTATCTCCCTTGCGATACGGTTTCTCTCCTTTAGCGTGGCATTGTATATCTGCGCATTCTGCTTCTCGATAAGCTGGTGATTCATCTGCTCCATAAGCATGTCGTGCTCCATGGACGCATCTCTCATGCTGTGCAGCTTCATCTGATACCCCAAAAGCAGCTCTGTGAAATACGAAAGCATTACCGCAAAAGCCATGAGAAGTACAACCTCCAGGATATAAAAAATCCCGGGTGCTATATGTTTTATCTTTAAAATACAGTCCACCGATACAGCTATCCCCACTAAGGCTGCAGCCATCCTCGACACCGTGTATTTTCTCTTTCTGAATACCATCGCTGCATACGGCAGCATAAAAAATGATGGTGCAAAAAATACTCCGGACAGAATATAAACCGCCAGAATCAAATCCAAAGCCCGGTCTGCCATTTTGCTCTTGTTCTCAGGACTCATCTGCGGCACATCCTGCATGTCTATAAATGTGCACACGATTATTCCTGTAAGTATGCACGCTATCATGACGTAATCGACCTGAAGGGATACCACCATAAGCATCACGCATGATAGAACTATTAAAAACTGACTACATATCTTATACATCAAAAGCCTCCATTTCCATAAAATAAGCTTACAACAAATTCCATCAAACGTCACTATGACAAATGTCATTTTTTACACAACAATGCCTCATCCAAACATAAATACGAATGTGACATTTGACACTTACTTTCCGGCACGCCATATAGTAATCTGTTATTGAGCCGGATATCAGGCTTGCAAACGAAAATACAACATTATGGAGGCAATTCAATGGATACAACCAAAAATGCGATAGAAGTAACCAACCTTGTAAAACGCTACAAGGAGCTTGTGGCACTCGACCATTTCAATCTGACCGTTAAAACCGGAGAGATTTTCGGATTGCTCGGACCAAACGGCTCCGGAAAGACCACCACTATAAACTGCATACTTTCCCTGCTCACATACGATAAGGGAGATATAAAGGTATTCGGGCAGGAAATGTACTCAAACAGCTACGATATCAAACGCGAAATCGGCGTGGTCATGCAGAATGTGGCCGTGTACGACGAGCTGACTGTATATGAAAATATCGACTATTTCTGCGGTCTTTACGTGAGTGACAAAAAGCTCCGCAAAAAATATGTAAAGGAAGCAATGGATTTCGTGGACATAGCGGATTACAGCAAATTTCTGCCAAAGAAGCTCTCCGGCGGACTTTTGAGACGTCTCAACATCGCGTGTGGCATAGCACACAAGCCAAAGCTCATCTTCTTTGATGAACCGACCGTGGCTGTTGACCCTCAAAGCAGAAACAAGATTCTGGAGGGCATCAAAAAACTAAACCGTGATGGTGCGACAATCATCTACACCTCACACTACATGGAGGAGGTTGAGCAGCTCTGTGACCGAATACTCATCATGGACAAGGGCAAGGCTCTCGCGCTCGGCACAAAGGATGAGCTAAAGCGCATGATCAAAAATACAGAGACAATAAACGTAGAAATTGCAGACCTGTCAGAAGCACAGCTTGACTCATTAAAGCAGCTGCACAATGCATATCAGGTCAGCTTTGAAAACGGACAGCTTCGGATTCATTTCAGTGGCGGACGCCACAATATAATCCATGTGCTTGATTATCTGGAGCAGAATAATCTTTCCTTCGGTCAGGTGTACACGCAGCTTCCGACTCTTAACGACGTATTCTTAGAGATTACCGGAAAGGAGCTAAGGGATTAATGAATGGACTAAAATTATTTTTTCACAACTCAAAATACACCATGCTAAGCATGCTCCGCCTGAAAGTCACGCTGTTCTGGACACTTGCATTTCCACTGATACTCGCCACCTTTATGTATATGGCATTCGGAAATCTGTTTGAAAAGGATGAAATGTTTAAGACAATAAATGTAGCAGTGGTTGAATCTGAAAATGATGACACTCTGATGAGCGTGCTTGAGTCTCTCGATGTAAACCATACTGATTCAGCCAGTAAATCCGACGACAAGGACGACAGTTCAAATTCATTTTCAGACCTCATAAACATGAAGCTAATGGATAGCTCAGCAGCCATAAAAGCTCTAAATGACAAAAAAGTGACCGGCATTATTTACACAGAGGATGCTTCACTTGTAGTGGATGAAAACTCATACAATGCCACAATACTTGAATCCATCCTGACACAGTACAAACAGCAAAAAAACGTATTTGCAAACATAGCAAAGACAAATCCGGCTGCACTTGAGGCTGCAATTGCCGGACTATCTGACACCACATCAGAGTATAAAGAGATTTCTCTTTCATCGGGAAATCAGGATGAATACACCAATTACTTTTACGCTGTATTTGCGATGAGCTGCCTGTTCGCCTCATTTTCAGCTGTGACAGCCACAAACCGTCTGCTTGCAAACACAAGTCCTCTCGGCATGCGAAAAAGCCTTGCAGCTCTAAGCAAAAACATACTGATTTTTTCAGAGTATATCTCACTCTTAATCATCCATTTTGTTGTCGAGCTAATTGCATTAGTCTACCTGACACTACTCGGTGTGGACTTCGGAAACAAATATCCGGCAATCATCCTGACACTGTTTTTCGGCTGCATGATAGGTCTTTCAATCGGAGTGATAACAGGTGCCATTCCTAAGCTTACAGAGGGTAGCAAAATCGGTATCTCTGTCGGAATCGGCATGGTGCTTTCCGTGCTTGCGGATCTATGCGCCAACGGTATAAAAGATATGATTGAGCACAAGTTTCCGATTGCTAACCGCCTCAACCCTGCCTGTCTCATATCCGACTGCTTTTACTCGCTCAACGTATATGACAGCTACGACAGATTTTTCAGAAATATATCAATAATGGCAGTTGAATCAGTGATTCTTTTAATCATTGCCTTTGCACTGCTTCGGAGGGAAAAATATGCAAGTATTTAAATCATATTTCAAAATACTCAACAGACATATGGGCCAGATGATTATGTACCTGTCCATATTCATAGGTATCATGGTCGTTCTCACTGCGACACGCACAAACAAGGCTGAACGTGATTATGAGGCTGCCAAGCCCAAATTTGCGGTATTTGACTACGACAAATCATCAGAAAGCAAAGCTCTGACAGAGTATCTTAAAAAGACATGCATCCAAAAAAATATCAAAAATGACAAAAAGGAAACTATGCAGGATGAGCTTTTTGCCAGAAATGTAAACTGTATTCTCATCATAAAAGAAGGCTTTAGTCTCGATGTCGTGACCATACCCGGTACACAGGCAGCGACCACCTTTGAGTCTGCCATAAACAGCTTTACGAAAACGTACAATACCTACATCGCTTCCGGCTACTCTGAAGCTGATGCTCTAGCCGCAGTAAACACCTCGCTAAGTCAAAAGGCTTCTGTCTCACTGCTCAGTGGCAAAAGTGTCACCTCGCACTCAGGGATATACTACTGCTTCAGTTATCTGGGATGGGTGCTCCTTATCATGATGATTGCAGGTATAGCTCCTGTCCTTCAGGTTTTCTCCAAAAAAGAAATCAAAGAGAGAATATCCTGCTCATCCTATAAATTTGCAAACTACAACCGCGAGCTGCTTTTGGGTGTGATTTTAACCGGACTTGTGGTATGCGCTGTAATTTTTGTCTCAGCTACAATCATGTTTAAAGGCAGCACATTCTCGTTTTCAGGTTTCCTGTTCACACTCAACATGCTCTGCTACATGCTCGTTTCACTGGCATTTGCCTTTTTAATCAGCAAAATTACCTCAAAAAGTGAGATACTGAACATGTTTGCGAACACAGTGTCACTCGGCATGGCATTCCTGTGCGGTATATTTGTGCCGGAGGAATTTCTAAGTGATGGCATCATAAAAGCCGCCCACTTCCTGCCTGCCTACTGGTACAACCAGGCTGTAAAAAATATTGACTTTCATCCGGTCAAGGAGCTTGGCTTCATTTTGATGTGCATGGGAATACAGCTGCTGTTTGCCGCCGCAATAATTGTCGTTGCCCTTCGCATCACAAAAGCGCCTGACGGCATCAAAAAACATGCAGTAGCTGTAGCTGCTCATAAATAGCTCTGCCTCATATGAATATATACAACGAAAAAGCCGGTACATCATGCTTCCATGAATGTACCGACTTTAAATACTTAGCAGTCCGTACGGGAATCGAACCCGTGTTTCCGCCGTGAGAGGGCGGCGTCTTAACCGCTTGACCAACGAACCGTGTATTATAATATCATGGTCAAACGAATAATGCAAGTACTTTTTTAAGTTTTTTTAAAAATTTTTTCCGATCTCTTTACCTTGAACATTATCCCTTTAATGTTCTTGTTTTATTAATTCATTTTCACTTATGTAAAAGCTTAATGATAATTACTATTACTCTTTCCGACCTGCTTATCATAAAAGCTTTAATACATCTTGTTTATTGATACCTCAATTTATCGCTACTCCAAATATTTCTCCTTCCATTTATTTATTTTTAACTATTCATACTTAACCTCTTGATAACATTATACAATCATTCGGTCACACAACGGTCACACGGAAACAACTTTGTGAAAACTGCACATTGAACAATTATTTTTTAATCTGATTTTTAGACATTTTTTGCTTGTTTTAGTCATTTTTCACCTTTTTTTAAATCGATACTCATTTTCCATTTTTCATTTGGTAGCCTAACAACTGTATTTTCCAAATGCTACATATTCCTTTTCTCTTCTATATCATAAATTGGAAGTCTCATTTCATTTTCTAAGATGACATCAATTTTCTTTCCACTTCTTTCTACATCTTTTACTTCACTTACAGAGCTACCATACTTTAGTTTACGGTCACAATAAAAAATACGTTTACGATTCACTTTTAACACATAGTGATACTCCATGAATAAACAAAATATAAGAATATAGAATGTTACCAGCAATATATTCCAAATCACTTTTGTTACCATACTGCTATGTTCTGTCATAGCGCCAACTAAAATGATGGAACCCCATCCATTTACCATCTCAGTAGCAAATATCCATGCGATACATCTTCCCTTATGAATATGTACCTTATACCTTTTATTAGGTTTTATTTTCTCCGTTAAAACAATTAACATCCTCGCAATGAAATATAAATGCAACAGAATCATTATGGTTATAAAAAATGCTTTATTCACCTTTTGTTTTAAGGCAAATGGCACCCCATTTACTTCTCGAACCATTCCCATTTTACAATGGCTCAAATAACTTACTTTTATTTGATCTCCAACCTGAACATATGGAAAATATGTCTTCTTTATAGAAAATATCTTATTCGTATTTTCTTCTTGTATTTTTGCCGAAACTAACGTCCATTCCCCCTCATTCGGACTGGTTTTATCTGTAAACTCTATAATTGTACCAGTTACAGTTTTTCCACTTCCACTAAAATACTCTGGTATATCTAAAAGAACCGGTGGCAAAACAGCAAATAATACAACCATTACCACTGTTATAAATACACTAAAAAATCCCATCATCATTTTCCCTATACGTTCATCCTGCATTGGGTTCTTTTCTACCAGGTCATAACCTGAACATACCTCCGCATTCATATATAGCAAACATGGCATTATTACAATTAAAAACAAACTATATAAAACAAAAACTACACTATTATAGGATAACATACTTTTCCTCTCTATTCCTTTAAATTTTCCGCACTATTCATCTTATCTTTTGCATGATGCCAGGCAAATCACTCCCATAATCAAAGAAAATACTACTTATAATGTACCCATAACAGTGGACACACGAATTAGTGTAGTACCCGTTTTACGGACACCCACACAAGACGTGCCCCTGTTCTTAATCACCGTTCCCATGTGAACCCTTTTTCTTGGACACTCCCTTCTAGATGTGATATTCTAATCACAGAAATGGAGGATTTTCATGAGCAGAAAACTATTCACAGAGGAACAACAACAGTTACTTCGCCAAAACCCTTACATCTACAGTGTTACTGAGACAAGGATCACTCTCACCAAAGAGTTCAAGGAGCTCTTCATGACCGCATACAAAGCCGGTGAATCTCCGAGAAAGATTCTTGAAGATCATGGTTTTGACATCAGCATCATTGGCGAGCGGCGCATATGGAGCATTTCCCAGCATATCCGTACAGAATACAAAAAGTACGGGGAATTCCATGAGGGTTATGGTCCACGGGGCGAAGCAGCCAGCCCTGATGCACCCACAGATGCTGCCAAGCCGCTATCCGAGACCGATGAGATCAAGCAGCTCCGGCATGAAGTAGATTACCTGAAACAGGAAATGGAATTTCTAAAAAAAATTTCCTCGATCAGAACTACAAGGAAGTAGGTGCACTGCTCATGAACGATTCTTCCTGTGTATTCGAAATCATCTACAACACCATGCAGCAAAGCCATAACACAATGTCTGTCAAGACACTCTGTGAAATGGCAGGTGTATCCCGCAGCGGTTATTATGCCTGGATCAAAGCCGCTTCTGCAAGAGAACTCAGGGAACAGCAGGACCGTGATGACTTTGATCTGATACTCGCTGCCTACAAAATGCACGGCTATACAAAAGGTGCCAAGGGCATCTACATGGCCCTGCTTCATATGGATCCGCCTGTGATCATGAATCTCAAAAAGATCCGGCGTCTGATGGACAAATTCAATCTGTCCTGCCCCTACAGGGGTCCGAACCCTTACAGGCGGATGGCCAAAGCCCTTAAGACAAGTAATGTCGCAGACAACCTTCTTCAGCGTGAATTTGAGGCATACGGTCCCAGAATCGTCCTGCTGACCGACATCACCTATCTGCCGTACAATGGCACCTTTGCTTATTTATCTACTATCCTAGATGCCTTTACTAAGCAGATACTGTCGTACGTGCTCAGTCCATCGCTGGAAATGGATTTCGTCTTGGAAACCATCAACAAACTGGTAGAAAATCATGGAGTCTCCCTCCAAGCGGAAACGATCATTCATTCCGATCAGGGCTGCCACTATACCAGCCACAAGTTCATAAATATCCTTTATGATAAAAAACTCCGTCAGTCCATGTCCCGCAGGGGAAACTGCTGGGACAATGCTCCGCAGGAAAGCTTCTTCGGCCATATGAAGGACCACATCATGCCGAAACTTGCGGAATGTACTGAGTTTGCTGAGGTTCAGGTCATCATCGATGACTATATGGATTATTACAACAATCGGCGTTACCAGTGGCATCTTGCCAAGCTGTCGCCTAATGAATTCTACAAATTTGTTACTACGGGGGAATATCCTCTGGATATCCCGAATGCACCTGCCCCGCCAGCCATCCGGAAAAAAACGAAAGACCTTGGCAAAACGGCAGTTCATATAGATTCTGAAAATAAAACTTAACTGAATACCATATCAATTCGGTTTGTCCAATTCTGTGGGCACATCAAATGTCATGTGTCCACTTATGTGGATAACCAAACAAAGGAATGTCCAAAATCAGGGATATCACTTTCGTGTAGGTGTCTAAAAAATAGGCACTATAATGGTCTCATAAATTAAGACACTTTTTCGGACAGTTTTTAATGAATCTGATATACTAAAATCAGTAACAAAGAAAGGATTCATAAAAATGTCCAGACAAAGAAGAAATTTCAGTGCCAAATTTAAATCAGACCTTGTAATCGAACTACTTAAGGGTGAGAAAGATCTTAATACCCTTGCTGTTGAAAATAATATCCAGCCGAATCTGCTCCGCAACTGGAAAAAAGAATTCCTCGACAATGCTTCTGCTGTATTTGATGACAAGCGTGAGGATAACCTCAAAGAAAAGCTTGCTGAAGAACGCAAGTAAAAGGCGGAGTATGCCAAAAAGGTTGGTCAGTTAACCATGCAGGTTGACTGGCTCAAAAAAAAATCTGAAGAAATTTGTGGACCAGACTACGAGAGTAAGTTTAGTCCAAAACCTTTTGACGACTAAAGAAATCCCGGCTTCTGTCGGCGCAAAACTGCTTGATATCAATCGTACAAGTATTTATTACAAAGGCACGCCTACATCCGATGAAGAACTGGCTTGTAAAGAGATTATCGATCATCTCCATACAGATAACCCATCCTGGGGTGCAAGACAAATGTCCGCCCAGCTGAAGGCTAGAGGATATCATGTGGGACGTCGAAAAACACGACGTTATATGAATGAAATGGATATTTATCCAATCTATCCTAAGATGAACCTTTCCAAGCGTATGCAACAGGCCAAGGTATGTCCTTATCTGCTCCGTAATGCTATCATAGATAAGCCAAATCAGGCATGGTCTATTGACATTACATATATTCCAATCAAGCGAGGTTTTCTATATTTGACAGCTGTTATTGATTGGCACAGTCGTTGCATCGTTGGCTGGGAAGTAGATGATACGCTTGATACCAGAATGGTCATTAACGCTTTAAAAAAGGCATTCAAGGTAGCAAAACCGCAGATATTGAATTCTGATCAGGGTTGCCAGTTTACAAGTCAGCAGTACATTGATTTTGTAAAGGTAAACGGCATCCGGCAAAGCATGGATGGCAAAAGCCGCTGGGCAGATAACATCATGATTGAGCGTTGGTTCCGCAGCTTCAAATATGAAGAAGCTTATCTGACACAATACAATAACATCAAAGAAGCCAGAACTGCCATCGGACAGTATATCCACACTTACAATTTTGAGCGGCGTCATTCTGCACTTGATTATAAGACACCGGCTGAATGCTACTATCCGGCAATGCTGTTGCCATATGTAGCTTAGCATAAATGGGACTGGGGAAGGTTCAACTACTTTCCCTATGTTCTCTGTAACTTATCAACCATATCAGTTCATTATAAAAATCTCAGATTTTTGTCTTGACAACTGAGCCACTATACACTACACTAATTCAAAATGTCCTTGACAAGGGGTACAGTTTAGTTTACTTTTTCTACAAACCCCTCTTTTTTACTAGCATCATCCTCTGCAATTTCTTACCATCCTGAACTTCCTATTCAAACTTTAACTATTAGCTCAACTAATTTTCTGCGATTTTGACTGCAAAAGATTATGAGATATGATATCCATTATTCTCTGGCAAATAACTTTGCTTTGGTTTGTTTGGATTATATCTAACACGTATACTCGCTCCCACTTCGATATTTTCAATTGTCGAACTTGCATGAACTCCCACAGGAATACTACCTATTTTATGTTTTTTTGTAATATGATACGTTAACTGTTCTTTTACTATATACGTTTTTCCATCTACACTGTATTCCACTGTCAGAAACCATAAATCACCATTCCATCGTTTCTTTTTTATAAATCCAATCGTTTCTTCTGTGCATTTTTTTTTGTTAAACACAAACATTATTTATACCCCAATTCCTTAACAACACTTTTTGCCTTATCCTCATAATCATGGTATGCTGTCACATATAATACTGTATTTTCCTTTTTTAAAACTCTACAATAATAATCAGATGCACTTACGCTGTAGTCCGAAATATTCTGTTTTTCTTTTTCCAAAATCGTAGCATTTTCCACATCTTTATATGTATCACCGAGATTTGTAACCGCATATTGATATACCACATCAGCCGATTCAGCACTATTCATAAAGTAATACTCAAATGAGTATTTTTTATCATCTACTGCAACATATATCTTTTGATATGTTGAGTCAGCTGCTGAAGCTGTTTGATCAACAACAGTAAAACCTTTCTTTTCCATACTTTTTTTAAATTCATTAGCTGTCATCGTTTCTGTACTTGAACATCCTACTAAAAAAATTATTACTAATGTTAAACTAAGTATGCCTTTAATGTTTTTCATTCTATCACCTTTCTATAGTATTTTTTGTAACTATTCCGTTACGATTTTATTTATATTCCCACTCTTCATGCCATTATACAAAACAATGGTCACACAACGGTCACACGGAGACAACTTTATGAAAACTGCATATTGAAAGCGCCAAAAATTGCATATTTTCAGACAATTTTCGGCGCTTTTTCGAATTATTTTTTTGTAACTATTATTTATTATACTTGTTGTATATCTTTTCAAACGCAGGCATAGAGCGCTTTATCATTTCCCTGTCCACACAGTATGATATTCTTACCCAGCCCGGACAGCCGAAGCCATCTGCTGCTACTATGAGCACATCCTCCTCCTTTGCCTTCTCACAGAATGCATTGCTGTCATCCTCGAGTGCCTTTACAAACATATAAAAGGCTCCGTCCGGCTTGAAGCAGTGATAGCCTATCCTTGTGAGTCCCTCGTACAGAAGGTCTCTGTTTTCTTTGTAGGCATTGATATCACCGGTTGCCCCCTGGCATTTTACTATCATCTTCTGGAACAGGCTTGGTGCGCATACATAACCGAGTGCTCTTCCCGCACCACAGACTGCTGCATACAGCTCTGCCTTATCGTACACCTCATCAGGCACGAGGACGTATCCTATTCTCTCTCCCGGCAGCGAAAGTGACTTGCTGTATGAGTAGCATACCAGTGTGTTATCGTAATATTTGGTCACAAACGGTACCTTGATTCCGTCGTAGACTATCTCCCTGTACGGCTCATCTGCGATAATGAATATCGGTCTTCCTATCTCCTTAGACTTTTTCTCAAGGAGGTCTGAGAGCTTTTTGATGGTCTCCTCAGAATATACTGTGCCGGATGGGTTGTTTGGTGAATTGATTATGACACCTCTGGTGTGCTCACTGATTCTCTCCTCAAGCGCATCGAAATCTATCTGAAAATGCTCTGTGTCTGCAGGCACCTCTACAAGCCTTGCGCCTGCTGCATTCACAAATACCTTGTACTCCGGGAAATATGGCGCTATGGTAATAAATTCATCATATGCGTCGCTTGTCAACGCACGAAAGCAGATTGACAGCGATGCCGCTGCTCCCATTGTCATGTAAAGGTTGTCTGCATTAAAATGTGTACTGTGTGTGTTGTTCAAAAATTCAGCTATTGCCGCTCTCGTTTCCACATCTCCCTGTGCTGAGGTGTAGCCGTGCAGCGCAACAGAATCATAATCTGTCACAAGCTCCTTTATTGTGTCGTTTACTATCTGCGGAGCCGGTATGCTCGGGTTTCCTATTGAGAAATCATATACATTTTCCTTACCTACAATTGCTGCTCTTTTTTTACCATACTCGAAAAGCTCCCTGATTGCTGAGCGCACGCTTCCGAGCTGGTACATGCTTTCGTTTACTACCATTTTCTTGTCTCCTTATCTCTGATGTTCTTGCATGTTTACTATTATAATATCTCTGCTTATGACATACAAATGTCTTTATAAACATCTCTTTATACACATATTGTTACCATTCATGACCGTTTATCCGATATGAATGCCTCCATTCCGGCACGCTTCGTCATCTCAATATGCTCCTTAAGCTCGCGGGCTGACATTTGCAGTGCCCCCAGGCTCATGACCGTCTGCTGCTCCAGTCCGTCAGAAGTTGCCACTGTTACCTTGTACCTGTCACGTATGCCAAACACAGTCTTTTCGATAAATGCATCGGCTGTCTCGTCCTGCTTTGTATACACAACCTCTATGTTGTGGAAGGTCTCTCTCTTTCCGGCATTGCCCTTCACCTTGTACGCATCAAACACCAGCAACAGATGACAGCCCTTATAGCCCTGGTAATCCGATAAAACATCCTTCAGCGCATCTCTCGCCGAATCAATGTTTATGCGCGAGAGCTCCTTTAAATCCTCCCATGCAAATATTATATTATATCCGTCAACTATCAGGTACTCTTCCCCCGGGGATTTCTTCGGATAAATCGGATTGCCATGCTTATCATGCTTTACGGTGCGCGGTTTACCACTTAGGCCTTCATACTCATTTTTCTTTTTACCTGACCATTTGCGCCTCTGATCCCCTGCGATATCGTTTTTGCCCATGCCAAACTCCCTGGCATAAACATCTGCAAGCTGCGCATCAAGCTCCACTGATGACATACCTGAAACAGCTTTCTCAAAGCTCGTCCTGCGGCGGTTTCCGGCAAGCGCCTGCGCATCCTCCGCTGAAAATGCATTCTGCGTGCGGGCACTCGCTGCAAGTGCCTCCTCAGACTCATCTCCGTGGTAGACATACGGCAGGTGCATATGCTCCGGGACCTCATCCCACGGCACCACGTAGCCTGAGCCGTGCGCACAAAATACCGAGCCTGTCGGATTGCGGAAATCCTCCTCACTGTCATAGTGCATCTGCGCAATCACCTCCGCAGGATTGTGACACTCATCATAACCCCACAGCTCCAGTGTCAGGTGCCCGAGCCCCTTTGTATACGCATGCACCAGACTCACATAATCCTGCATTGTCGCAACCGGTGCCTTTCCTGTAATTGTTGCCATCTCCCTCGCAGCGGTTGTGGCAAACTGCGGGCTCCCGGCTCTTGCAAATCTCTGCTCCAGATCTGTCATTGCACGGCCGACATACTCCATCGGCACCTGTAGGATAAAGCTGTAGTATGGCTCCAGCAGCACGCTCTCTGTGGATTTAAGCCCCTGGCGGATTGCTCTGTATGTAGCCTGGCGGAAATCGCCTCCCTCCGTGTGCTTTACATGTGCTCTTCCTGTAAGAATAGTGACCTTCACATCGGTAAGCGCTGAGCCTGTGAGCACACCCCTGTGCTCCTTTTCCTCAACGTGTGTGGCTATGAGGCGCTGCCAGTTTTTGTCGAGCACATCCTCACTGCAGGTGGATGTGACTGTGATTCCGCTGCCACGCTCCGCCGGCGACAAAAGCAGATGCACCTCTGCATAGTGGCGCAGCGGCTCAAAATGTCCTACTCCCTCGACAGCCCTCGCTATCGTTTCCTTATATACAATGCTGCCCGGTCCGAACGTGACAACAACACCAAACCTGTCCTTTATGAGACGCACAAGCACCTCCATCTGCACCTGCCCCATGAGCTGCACATGGATTTCCTTAAACTCCTCCACCCACACTATGTAAAGCTGTGGGTCTTCCTCCTCAAGCTGCTTTAGCTTTTCCATAAATGCCGCCGGATTTACATCATCCGGCAGAATCATCCTATAGTTTAGTACCGGTTCAAGGATTGGCATATTTGACTGCTGCTCAAACCCGAGCCCCTGCCCCGGAAATGTCGAGCTAAGACCTGTGACAGCAACTATCTCCCCCGCCTCTGCCACATCAGCTATCTCATATTTTTCGCCGGAATACTTTCTTATCTGGTCGATTTTCTCAATCAGAAGGCCTTTCGCCTCGTCACCGCCATGCGCTTTGTACTCTATTTTGTCCCTGACTCTAAGACAGCCTCCGGTAACCTTTAAAAATGTCAGCCTGCTGCCTCTGTCATCCCTGCCTATCTTATATACGCGGGCAGAAAAATCGTCAGGGTAATTTCTTTCACACATAAACCTCGAAAGCCCCTGAATCAGCGTATCCACTCTGTCAAGCTTAAGTGCCGAGCCGTAAAAGCAGGGGAACACCTCCCTTTGAGCCACCGCCTGCGCAATATGTGCATCCGCAAGCTCTCCCGATTCCATAAATTCATCTAAAAGAGGCTCGCTGCACATGGCAAGCTCCTCAAATAAATCCTGTGAAGAAAAATCCACGCAGCCATCACTCAGCTCGCTCCTTAGCTCTGCCTGCACTTTCTCCGCATCCGTGCCCTGCATATCCATCTTGTTTACAAAAATAAATGTCGGCACGTTATAGTGCTTTAAAAGTCTCCACAGTGTGCGCGTGTGCCCCTGCACTCCATCAGTTGCGCTGATTACAAGTATTGCATAGTCGAGCACCTGAAGGGTACGCTCCATCTCTGCCGAAAAATCCACATGCCCCGGTGTATCAAGCATGACTACATGCCATGTACGAGCTGTATCTGCTGTATGTGCTGTATCTGCCACATTTGTGCCACGCGAAATATCAAGCCTTGCCTGCTTTGAAAAAATGGTTATTCCACGCTCTCTCTCCTGCGCATCGTTGTCCAGATACGCGTCCTGATGGTCCACACGCCCGAGTGAGCGAATCTGCCCGGTGCTGTAAAGCATGGCCTCAGACAGGGTTGTCTTTCCAGCATCTACATGTGCGAGAATGCCTATTGTAATGTGATTGTTTGTCATTTTCTGCTCCATTTATGCCTCAATCCAAGAACAGAGACACCTGTGGATGTCTCTGTGTCAGACTTTATATCATAATCCGTTGATTTCCTAAATTATAGCATTTTGTGGTTGGTCTGTCATCTTTTTTCTTGATTGAAAGCGTGACATAAAAGGCGCCGCTCAATTGACAAATATTTATTCCATACATATAATGTGATTACGGAAATTTTTGAATGGTATGGAAATAATGCGAGGATAATATGAACAAAAAAGAAGTATTGGAACTAAAACGAAGATTAAAAAAAGACCAGGCAACCTTCAGTCGTCTGGTCGGCTGCTACGTGGACTGCAACCATGAAAAGGTCTGCAAATTCGGTGGCAAATTTCTCACTCTTGAGGAGGATGAATACTACAAATATCTCGAGATTTCAAACAAGGTGCTTTCCGGCACTCTCGGAAACAACCTGCTTAATCTGCAGTTTCCGCTTGAGGAGGAAGAGGTCGGAGGTCGCCAGCAGATTCTCATGGCGCTTCGCGACAGTGAGCTTAATGATGAGACTCTGCTCGATACATACTATGATCTGGTCATCGACACATACGATGAGGCCGGGAACTATCTGATTCTTTTGTATCTCGACAGCTACGATGTCATGACACGCACAAAGGACAACATCAACGTGGATGAGTCCGAGGAGGTGTACAAATACATGCTCTGCGCCATCTGCCCTGTCACACTTTCAAAGCCGGGCCTTGGCTATCTGGAAAAAGAGCAGCGTATCGGAGCCCGCATAAGGGACTGGGTAGTCGGCGCTCCTGAGACAGGCTTTTTATTCCCTGCTTTCAATGATAGGAGCACTGACATACACTCCACTCTTTTCTATACGAAAAATACCAAGGAGCCTCACTCTGAGTTTATGACAAACGGTCTCGGCTGCGGTGTGGAGCGCACAGCTACTGAGCAGAAGATGGCTTTTCATTCAATCGTCAGAAACGTGCTAGGTGCCGAGGACGAGAGCACTGATGACAAGCTGCTTGATATCCAGCAGAATCTGTCCGAGATGGCCGATGACTACGCTGAGACTCACGATGATGACGATGATCCGTTCATTCTCGACAGCGAGGCTATGAACAAGGTGCTTAGTGACTGCCATATCTCTGAGGAAAAGATTTCACGCATTGAAAAATCCGTCAATGAGGCCTTCGGTGACAAGCCGCCTATCGCAACCAATGTCATTGATTCAAAGGCTCTTGCAGCTAATGAAATCCGCGTGGAAAAGCTTGCTCTTGAGAGCCAGGTCGGCGATTTAACTCTCGAGCTCAATGAGAAAAATGCGCAGCTTGAGGAGAAGGATTCTGTTATCCAGGAGAAAAATAATCAGATTGAGGAGCGCACCTCACAGCTTCTTGAGAAGCAGGAAGAGATTGATAATTACACTGCCCAAATTAAGACTTATGATGTGGTGCTTCATGTAAAGCCGGAGAAGGCTTCACAGATTCATGCGCAGGTCATCAATGGGGAGAAGTGTCTCGTCATTCCTATGAGGGAGAATGAGAATGCGACCATAAATGGGGTGAATACAAGTTTATAGTGGCTTCGCTATCATGGTGCTTCGCATATTCAGGCTGTGAAAACCGGCCTAGCATGCAGTATATTCCTCAGAAAAATATAAAATCAGCCACGGCATCATTTGCGGATAGTTTATTGATAGTTTGCTATGAATTATCATATCCACATTTTATGGAACGCCGTGGCAGTTTATATTTTTCTTCGGAACACACTGCATACTCTCCGGTAATTTTAGGTTATTTATGCGAAGCAATTAACGATGAGTTTATAAACCATCAAGTTGCTTATCTTATTATATAAAAGGGCGTGTGAAAATACTTTCGTTTTTCACACGCCCTTTATAATGTTATCACCTATGAAATAATATCCTTTTATAAAGGCACTCTCGTAATACTTACAGGTTTACCAGCTCAGCACCTCATGGCCATCCTCTGTGACAAGTACCATGATTTCCCATTGGGCTGATGGAAGTCCGTCGTCGGTGTATACTTCCCAGTTGTTCTTGTCATCTACGTAGATATCGGCCTTGCCCATGTTGACCATTGGCTCGATGGTAAATATCATGCCAGGTGCCATGACCATGTCAGTGCCGCGCTTGGTGTTGTAGCCTACCCACGGATCCTCATGAAATTCAAGTCCCACTCCGTGTCCACCGATTTCACGCACTACTGTGTAACCGTTTGCAAATGCATGGTCGTGCACCGCCTGTCCCATATCTCCGAGGAAGCCCCACGGCTTTACCTCTTTGAGTCCAAGCTCCACACACTCCTTTGTGACTTCAACTAGCTTTTTCTTCTCAGGGCTTACATTTCCGATACAGTACATTCTTGATGAATCCGAAAAATATCCGTTTAAAATTGTAGAACAGTCTACATTTATGATGTCACCATCCTTTAAGATGACGTCCTTTGAAGGAAATCCGTGGCAAACCTGCTCATTTACTGATGTACATACGCTGTAAGGATAACCCTCATAGTTGAGCGGTGCAGGGATGCCACCCATGCTGGTTGTCATATCATAGACTATTTTATCAATCTCTGCTGTGTTCATACCCTCGTGGATATGCTCTCCTATGTAGTCGAGCACTGCGACATTTATCTTGGCGCTCTCCTTGATTCCCGCTATCTGGTCAGGTGTCTTGATGATTGAATGGCTCGGTATCTTATGATGTGCCTCAGCAAGCCTTTCAAGCTTCATATCAAATGCTGCATGACAGGTCTTATATTTCTTTCCGCTGCCACACCAGCAAGGGTCATTTCTTCCAATTTTTGTTGACATAAAATCTTCTTTCTAGTGATCAAGAGTAACGTTTCCCATATCGACTCTTTTCCACACCTTTTCTTTTATTTTATAGTTATTTTTCTCCAGCAGCTTCTTGTATCTGCCTCCCGAGAAATCATAATCCGTTATATCGGCATTGTCAAGCCCTGCATATATTTCCTGATATTTCCGGGCTATTGCATACTTTTCCATGGACGAATAAATATCCTTTTTTTCGACTCCAAGCTTCTTTGCACCATCTATATCAGACAAATCATACCAGAAGTCCTTCTCGGAATTTTTCAAAGCTGCTTTCTCGTCGTCAGTAAGTGTAATGCTCTCTTTTTTGGCCATCGCATAAAAAATCTCATCGTGAATGGCCATGGACATAGCTGCTTTACGCGCTGTAACACGGACAAATTCACCGTTTGTGTGGATATTCCAATACTTGTTTGGATTATCAGAATCATACACAAGAGCCTGCTTCTCAACATTCATCTCCTCATATGCCACATAAAATGCCATATCGCGCAATGTCAGCTCTTTCCCATTCACGTTAACAGCCACGTCTTCCAGATGCTCATTATATACAATATTCTGCTTCATATCATGATAATTATATGCATACACGCCGGCTATGACAGCCAGCACTGCAAGTATAATTGTTGTGATGTGTTTTCTTATTTTGCGCAAAGCTTTGCAACCACCTGATTTATGACCTTTCCGTCAGCCTTGCCCTTGAAATACGGCATGACTGCCTTCATTATCTGTCCTTTGTTTCCTGTTGCGATTACATCTGAGAACTGCTCTGTGAGCTCCTTTTCTACCTCTTCTGCCGACATCATTGCAGGAGCGTACTCCTCAAAGATTGCATATCTGGTATTGTACTCATCAAGCAGATCTGTTCTTGTGGCAGGGCATGTGTCAATCTGCTCCTTCACAGATTTCATTTCCTTAAGGATGACCTTGTTGACAAGATCCTCCGGTATATTGTCTCTACAGCCCTCATCTATTGCCGCCTTTTTGGCTGCCGATACAAGTGAGGATATAGCATCCTTTCTTACCTTGTCTCTTGCTTTCATTGCTGCAATCATGTCTTTTTGTAATTGTTCCATCTGCATGGCTTGTTCCTCCTGCTTTTCTTACTTTATTTACAGGCTTGCTAGTTCGTTTTGTGCGAATTGATGCCGTCTATCTCTATAATACACCTTATGGATGGAAAATGCTATTATTTATTACAATTAGTTTGTTGCCGGTTACTAACATTGGGTCGTGACGTAAGACACGGACATGCCTCCAGCCGCAAGGGACTCTCAATGCGCTAACGCTATGCTGTCAAGAGGCTGTACGAATTATGCCTGTATGGTTTTCTATGCTCGACGAAACCGGCTTTTATGCGCCGTCCATGGCGCATAACACCTTGCCCTGCCGTCCATGGCAGGACATTTCTGTGTTCCATGTGCATAATTCTACAGACTCTAAACAGCTCCGCTAGTCGCTTATTGAGAGCCCCTTGCGGCTGGTGGCAGGTCCGCGTCTTACGCCCTTACTTTATTGGTAACAATTCAGTACTTTGTAGTAAAAATAAAAAGAGCCGGTAAGTATAATAAATATACTTATCGGCTCCTAACCATCCTATACAAGGCGTCGTATAGCAAGTATTGTATGACACTGTACGCTTCTGTTTGCCGTGATTCCTGCCTTTGTGGACTGTGCCTCCACTATAACACCACCACCTGCATATATAGCTACATGTCCCGGATATACCACTACGTCTCCCGGCTGTATATTATCGAAGGATACGGCCTGTCCCACAGACTTAAATGCCTGTGAATATCTCGGTGTGCTGATACCAAAATGTGCATATACCTCATGTACAAAGCCTGAACAGTCTACACCATTTGTAAGACTGTTTCCACCCCATACATATGGATTGCCCTTAAACTGCATAGCGTATGATACTACAGAGCTTCCTGAAACTCCTGTTGAAGCACTCGGGTTCTTTCCACCGCCTGCTGCATAGTCACCGGCAATACTTCCGCCCTTGCCGGCTCCACCACCATCATAGCTGGAACCTGATGAGCTTCCGGATGATGCAGCTGCCTGCTGTGCTGCTCTCTGCTGTGCTGCAAGTGCGGCAGCGGCTGCAGCGGCTTCCTCCTCCTGAATTATCTTTCCCTGTGCACTGATTATATTCTGGTAATTTGATGCCTGCTGCTGAGCCTCACTAATCTGGGCTGCATACTGCTCCTTCTGATTTTCGAGGGCAAGTATTGCTGCCTCTATCTCTGACTGCTGCTTCTCATAGCTGTCCTGCATGGCGTTCAGATCATCCATATCTTTATTGAGCTGCTCGCCAATGGTCTTTACCTGCTGTACCGCTGCCTGATAAGAATCCATCAGCGCTCTGTCCGAATCATAAACATCAGACACATACTCAATACGGTTGAGCATATCTGAGATTCCGTCAGCCTCAATGATCGCTGTCCAGACATTATCATCTGTACTGTTTTCATACATGAACTGTATACGTTTCTTCATTGCGTCATACTGTTCCTGCTGCTTCTGCTGGGCGGCGGCAAGATCCTTCTGGTTCTGCTCTATCTCACCCTGTTTATTTGTGATATCTGTCTGAAGCTCTTTCTGAGCTGCAAGTACCTCGTCAAGCTTGTTTGAATTGGCCTGAATATCATTTGCAGTAACTGTCTGCTTATCCTTTAAGCTATCGATCTGACCGTTTGTATTGTTAAGGTCCTCTTTAGCTTTTTTCATTTTCTCTTCGGCGTCCTTCTGCTTCTGGGACTTGGCATATACCTTCTCAAGTCCACTGTGTATGTATCCACTAAATGCGGTACCTTCTATTGCCGGTCCTGTAAAAACAAGTGCTGATGTCAATACTGTACATATAACGCGCGTCCATTTTTGATTCATTTTATGCCTCCCACAATTTACTTTTCCTAAACATTCGGATATATTATCGCACAAAATGAACCTTTTTTCCACAACTTTTTGTAATTTTACAGAATTTTCCACATTTTTTTATAACATATGGTTCACATCCGCGCTATTATAAGGCGGTCATTTGTTTTGATGCTGTCGGAGGTCAGATCATTTATTTCCATTATGTTTTCAACAGTGGTCCGATATTTCTTTGCAATGTCCCACATTTTATCATCCTTTTGCACTATATAACCAACCAATCCGACTTCCGCATCAGTATCAGGCGCGTTCTTTTCCTGCTCTACTGATGTTATGACTGACAATTCATCCTGCTGCAGGGCAATGGCATTTATGCTGACAACACCCTTAATTTCATATTCGCTGTTGTCGAGTAGATTGACCTGCACCTGGTCCACCTGCACATTTACCTCGCAGCAGGTGTGGGCATCAATGCCCGGTATTTCAACAAACTGTTCAAACGGCACAGTGTCCGTATGCATCTCTATCGGACAGCCATCATCCTCCACAATATTCACACAATTCACCTGCAATACACCTGACACAATAATGCCTGCGTCTGCATTTCTTATCTGTGCAATAGAGGCCTGTGTCTTTGTACCGCAGATTCTTAAAATCCTTTTTTTGCCGTTCTCTCTGTATCGCTGCTCCAAAATACGGCATTTTGTATCATTTTTCATAAGAAGACGGCACACCTTCACATTTTTAAAGGCGGGTCTAATCGGGCAGGAAACGCTGTACATATCATTGAGTATCTCCACAGTTTCCTCACTCCAGACCTTTCCGTCTACCGCAAGCGCTGCCTCAATCGAAAGCTGCCTGAGCTCTCCGTCATAATCATTCTCAGCTTCAACCTGCTGCATGGCTGGCTGTGTTCGAAGCCAGGCGATATTTCCTGCATTATCACCCTCGCAGCGTATTTCATTTGAAAAGCCCTCCTGCACCTCAAAGCAGCATATTTCCTGTTCTTCGCTCAGATACACTATACACGCATGGCACTCACCTGTCAGTGTAATATGGTCACGCTCGTATGTATACTCCAGATTTCTCATATCAACAAGACTCGATATGAGCTTACATATATTCGGCTTGGTCTTTGGCAGGGTGACGACATTTTTGATTCTGACAATATCCCTGACAGCACTGTCAAGCCTAAGCACCTTCATCTGCCCCATAAGCTGCTCCACATCCTTGTCATCAATCCTTTGTGCAATCTCAAGATTTTCCTCCCTCTCTCCATAAAGCTCCACTCTTATAAGACCTCTGACCGAGAGCTTTCGCGAATTGATAACTCCCACCGTAAGCTCATCAAGCCCGGTATACACACGAACCGTATCCTTCTCGCATACTCCCTGAAGCACAAGCTTCTCCTGAAACGGTATTGCATCCTTTATATGCTCCACCCGATTTCCGGCGATACCACCCTCAATGGCATCACCTTCAAAGTTCTCCTCTCTCGTATACAGCACTTCAAACTCAATGCTTCCACTGAGCCAGATATTCTCGCCGGACGCTTTTATCTCGTCAATCTTTACCTGTCCGTTCTGACATACCACCTTTGAAACATCAGGCTTGTTGTCCTTTATGACATAGTCCCTGTCGAAGCCAACCTGCGACATATCATTTACCTTTTCTATGCATTGCCTGATTTTTTGTGTAATTAATTCCATAAAAAATACCCCACTTCAAATATGTATATAAAATACATATTCAAAATGGAGTAACTTTATGCAGCTGCAGCCATTTTAATTCACGATAAAATGATGAAACTGCAATCTCTTTAATTCATGATGCTAGCAAAGCTGCATCCTTATATCCTTTGTAATAACATCAGTGTAGGTAAATGATACGAGCTGTGGCGGATTCTGCTTAAACTCATCATCTATCAGAACCGTAAACACACTTGGGTAAGCCTGCTGAATAACACCCTCCTGAATGTCAACCTTGTTGCGGCCGAGATCCTGCTGGATCTTTACCCTGTTGCCACACTGCTGATGAATCGATGCTCTGACCTTTCTGATCTCTGTCTGTTCCATTTAAAGCCTCCTCTATATATGGCATAACCGCACAAAATCTGTCACTACACACAGCCTTGCACGATTAACAGCCTAAACATAACCACGGGGTCCTCGACCAGTATTGCTATACCGATATTGAAATAGAAACCAATCTGCCTTCAACGGTTAACATTGTATAAATATAAGTCAAAATATTTAAAAATGACCATTTCGCAAATCAATATATTTGAATCTATTAATATATCACCACAATATCTAGTAGCTTTAGTATAGCAAAGTATTACAGTGATAGCAATAGGGGATAAGTACCAATTATCTGATTTTTTGTGAATTTATCTATAATTTGCTCATTTTTTACTCAAATACCACCGGTAATTCACTTAATTCGGTCTTTATGACAATATAAGGATAGCTCGGCTGGCTGCTGACCTTCTCTCCCTCCTTTGGTGCCAGAAGCTTTGTATCAAAATACATTGCCTTATCCTTCACATACAACTGGTTAACCGTAATGCTGTAGCCACCTGTTTCCTTTGTACCAAAGCCTTCCGCTATGTATAAATATTCATCGTCCTTGTACGTCAGCTTCATCGCCTTTGCCTTGCTTTCATTTATCTGCTTTTTAAACTCCTCCGGGATTGCATCCCCGCAGATCACCGTGTACTCAACCATCCTGTCACTCTCCGTGCCTGAAATATTTGCGCGGCAGCCCGAAATCACTGTCGCTGCCGATATCACAAGCACACCTGCAGCCATCACCAGAAATTTTCTCAATTTTTCTGACATTTTTTCCTCTCTTTCTTATCATATCGCTTATGATATGATATAATATCAAATATTGAACTACATTATAGCTATTCAAAATTTCCTTGAGAGCAAAAAAGCTGCTGCTTACATGCAAGCATGACGCATCAGCTTTTTTATTCTCAATGGTTATGAATAGTTACATTACATTTTATATTATGAAAAAGAGAGGTCAAATATGCGTTCAGTTTTAATCGTAATATTCGTATTTTTCTATCTGTTGCTCGGTCTTCCGGTACTTGGAGCCATGTGGATAATACACAAATCTGCACCGGCATGGGCCGATATGGCACAGCTTCGCCTGGTACAGTGGGCTTTCCGTGTCATCATATTCCTAAGCGGAGCAGACATTGAATTTATAGGGGAGGAAAATGTGCCAAAGGACGAGGCTGTACTATATATAGGAAATCACCGTAGTTTCTTTGACATCATAATCACCTACTCCAGATGTCCACGCCTGACCGGCTACATCTCAAAGCAGAGTATCGCAAAAATACCGGTGCTTGGTCTATGGATGAAGCGCCTGCACTGCCTGTTTTTGGACCGCGATGACATCAAGCAGGGACTAAAGATTGTGCTTGCAGCCATAGATCAGGTCAAATCCGGCATCAGCATATGTGTATTTCCTGAGGGCACACGCTGCAAAAACAAAGATGACCTGACAGAGGTACAATCTTTCAAAGAAGGTACTTTCAAGATTGCCACAAAAAGCAAATGCAAGATAGTGCCAATGGCAATCATGGGAACAAATGAAATATTCGAGGATCACCTTCCATGGGTCAAAAAGAATCATGTGATTATCCGATATGGCACTCCTATTGATCCGGCGGCACTCAGTAAAGAGGAACAAAAGCATCTCGGAGCTCATTGCAGAGAAGTGATTGTAGATATGCTTCATGAAATGGTATAGCTGAAAAAACCGCCCAGTCGGGCGGTTTTTCATATTTCTTCTTCAAATTCCTTTAAACTATTACATTTTTATTCTCATCAAATATTTTTTACTTCAAAACAAGCACCGAATACGCCGGCAGCTTTGCCGCCCCATCCTTATACGACGGTGCTTTCTTTGTAGTCTGAAGCATTGCAACAGCATTATTTACTCCAAGCGATGACACATCCACACTTGCTTCATCCTTTGATAGATTAAATATAAGCACTGCTTTCTCACCATTGTACTCTCTTGTGAATATACACACATTATCATTTGACAGATCCTTTTCAAAGGTATTTGTACCTCGTGCTATCTCTGGGAAAGCATTTCTTATTGATATTGTCTGCTTCACAAAGTTGTAAATAGAGTATGGATCCTCCATCTGCTTATCAAGTGTATCATATGTCTGCTCGGTTTCTTCTGCATTCTGAGGTCCCACACACATTCCCTTAGCTTTTGAATCCCCGCTCCATCTCATGGCAAGACGCTTCGTCTCATCATTGGCTGTGCCTCTCATGCCGATTTCCTCTCCATAATACAGAAAAGCATTTCCGGGCATAAGAAGATTCATGGCCTGCGCCATCTTGGTTTTCTCCTCGGCATTATCTCCGTTGTAGTATCCTGCGCTGCGTCCCATATCATGATTTGTATAGAACGGTGCATCAATGTATGAGTCTGTATACTTCTTTATCTCATTTTCCACATCAACCAAAGCATTGCCGTATGTGCTGGCACCGTGATTTGCTGTACCGTTTAACACCTTTCCAATATATCCATCCTGCTGTGAAAAATCAAAGTTGAACATACTGTCAATTCCACTCTTATAGTACTTCGCATACTCTCTGTATGTAGTCCAGCCCTCACCAACCATATAAGCATCGGCCTTTTTGCTCTTCACATTGTTCACAAGCCATGTGAGGTCATCAATAGTCTCAGTCTGGTTATTATTATTGTAATAAAGCACAGCATCAAGTCTGAAGCCATCCACGCCGCGGTCAAGCCAGAAGGATGTAACCTTGTCAATCTCCCCTCTTACAGCTTCGCTCTGCAGATTAAGGTCAGGCATGCTGTCTACAAACTGTGACTCGTAATACCAATTCGTGCCCGGCAGCTGGTTGTAGCCTCCGGCATTGGTTTTGCTAAAATTATAGTAATCAACATAAGGACATTCCGAAGCATCCGGCTCCGCCCCGTCAGGAAGCGACTTGATATAATCAGCAGCCGCCTTAAACCATGGATGCTCGTTAGATGTGTGATTTATTACAAAGTCAATAATCACATTGATGTTTCGCTTGTGACACTCCGTAATGAGCGAATCAAAATCATCCAGAGTACCATACTGCTTGTCAATATTCATATAATCCGTAATATCATACTTGTGGTATGAAGGAGAAGGCATAATAGGCATCATCCAGATTTCATTGCAGCCAAGTCCCTCGATATAGTCAAGCTTCTCTGTAAGCCCCTTCAAATCCCCAATACCGTCACCGTCACTGTCAAAAAAGCTGTATACGAACACCTCATAGCAAGTCCTGTAATTGTCCTGAATCACATTAGGATCATTTTTCGCATTCATCTGCTCCATAGCAGAAGGCTTGTACTCCTTCTTTGCTGCCGTCTCGGTATTCTTTCCACCCGCAGCACATCCCGCAAGCATCGACACCGCCATAGCTGCTGTCAATGCCACAGCAGTCAACCTGCCCGCCAATCTATTCACAGCCCTGCCGACCATGTTGTGGCCGCCTATTTTATTATTAATCATACGCACTCCTTTTCTTAACTAAATTCTGAGCAAATTTGTATCTACAAAATCACTACACACATTCTCACATCTTCCACAAAGCAGCAACAAACTTAGCACACAGTACCCTCCAAGCCGGAGGGTACACAGTGTGTTCCGAAGAAAAATATGAACTGCCACGGGGTACCATGCCCCACAAACAAGCCACACACCTCATCTCTCCAAATCCAAGCAGCGAAGAAAGCCCGTGGCTGACTTCATATTTTCCTGAGGAATATACTGTGTACCACACCGGCACCCCACAACCTGAAAGTGCTAAGTTTGCCACACACCCCAAAATTTGCCATCAATATAAACCAAAAGCCGCCGCACAAAAGTGCAGCGGCCCAAATAAAACCAAATTAGCCTTTGACAGCTCCTGTAAGTCCATCCACGTAGAATCTCTGCATGATGACGAAAAGTATTGAGATAGGTATTGATACAATAACTGCAGCAGCAGCCCATCTTGTGAACCATCCGTTTACAAACTCTTTCTCAAGCATATTGTAAAGGAGAAGAGATACTGTCCAATACTTGTCGTTTGGACCAACGATAACCTTTACAAATACGAAATCAAGCCATGGCGCAAGGAATGCTGTAAGTATTGTATATACTACGATTGGCTTACTGAGTGGCAGGATAACCTTGTAGAATGCCTGGAACTGTGTACATCCGTCAAGGATAGCCGCCTCTGTAAGAGACTTAGGCACAGTATCAAAGAATCCCTTTGCGATATAGAAGCCTGTTCCTGATCCTGCTGAGTAAATCAGAATCAATGAAAGACGAAGCATACCGCCCTCTGTAAGTCCGATAGCCTTTAAGATAAAGTATACAGCAACCATTGACATGAAGGCTGGGAACAATCCAAGAATCATAGCCAGATTCATGAAAGGCTTACGCATCTTAAATCTCAGTCGTGACATACAATACGCAACAGAAAGTACAAATACTGTTGAAATAATACATGAGAACACTGAAATGAACAGTGTATTCAAAAATGCTCTCGGGAAGTTCAACAGTGTAGTCTCTGTGAACAGCCTCGTATAGTTGCTAAATGTAAGACTATGTGGGAAGAAGTACTTTGTATAAGCACCACTCTCACCTCTAAAGCTTGTCATAACAATCCAGAAAATCGGGAACAGCCATACTACAGCAAGTATTCCAAGAATGATATGAACAAGGGAATTCTTTGCTATTTTCTTAGCACGTCCGGCAGACACAGGTCTTTTTGCTTTTGCTACACTACTCATTACATGAATCCCTCCTCATCCTTGTATGATTTTGTATTTCTGTATGTAACAAGCGCTACGATAGAAAGTACAACGAATGTGAGGATACCGATAACGGCACCGATATTGTACTCCTGATTATCAATAGTCAGCTTGTACAGCCATGTAACCAGAAGGTCCGTCTTTCCTGCGCTGTCTCCGACAGGTGTTGGCTTTCCTGCTGATAACAGGTATATAACGTTGAAGTTGTTGATATTTCCTGTAAACTGTGTGATGATGTATGGTCCCATGATAAACATGATATATGGGAGTGTGATCTTAAAGAAGATCTGTGCTGCATTAGCACCATCAATCTTTGCAGCCTCATAAAGCTCTGCAGGCACATTCTGTAATACACCGGTAACCTGAAGCATGGCATATGGAATACCTACCCAGCAGTTGATGAGGATAACTGAAACTCGTGCCCACATCGTATTGGTCCAGAACGGAAGTGGATTGTCTATCCAGCCCCACTCCAAAAGCAGGTTATTTACAACACCCTGCGGCTGGAGCATCTGCCTCATAACAAGGAGTGAAACGAACTGTGGTACAGCAATTGAAACAACAAAGCATGTACGCCAGAAGGCCTTACAATGTGTCTCTTTACGGTTGATAACAATCGCAAGAATAAGTCCAAGGAAGTTACACAGGAAGGTTGCAAATACAGCCCAGCACAATGTCCATCCAAGTACTCTCCAGAATATCTTACCAAGCTTACCACCAAGTCCAAGCACCTGTCCGAATGCAGCAAAACCTGTCCAGTCGAACAGTACCAGATGGTCACCCTTTACAGAATAGTTTGTAAAGGCCATTGGAATCATGAACAGCAATGGTAAAACTGTAAAAACAAATATTCCCATAAGTGGGAGAAACATAAGTGTCTTATGTAGGTTTTTATCAAATAAATCCTTGACATCTTTGCCAAAAGAATTGATTTCTTTTCCAGCTTTTGAAAGGCATTCTGCCTTATAACCGCTCTTTAAGTTCTCACACCACATGTAAATAAATAATACTGTGATGGCAATTGTTATGACACCATATAACAGTAATAATACTGATTGGTCGCCCGCAACATATTCATAAATCTGCTTCTGCTCATTAAATACCTCTTCCTGCTTTCTCCAGCCGAGTGAAGGCAGCATGGAAATGTAATAAGCACCGCTGCTAACCATATATGCTATATATGCAATCTCTATAGCAAGAAAAATCAGACCTTTTATAATCTGCTTATGAGCCATATTCGCAAGACCCATTATAAGTACCGATAACTTGACTGTAGCTCCGCCTTTTGTGAGGGCATTACCGACAGTATACGGAGTAGCAAAGTCCGAAACTTTTTTCTTTTTGTTTGCTCCTATCATACTTTTCCTCCTGGCATGCTTTATATATGCCAATCCTTTAAACTAATTTATTCCAAGATTCCGGTTGCCCGGAACCTTGGAATCATAATCTGACATACTTAATTATTTAAGAGAATCATTAAGCTGTGTATTGAAGTCCTCTGTCTTCTGAGCTGCATTGTCCTTTGTAATCTGGCCTTCTGCACCGTTCTGGAAAGCATCACCGAATGGTGTAGCTGCATCCCAGTAACCCTGCATATCAATGATAGGCTGTGCTACTGAACAATCAGATGCTACCTTAGCCATAGCTGATGCTACTGGATCTGCTGCGATTTCCTCGTTCGATACAAGATCTTTGTTTACAGGAGCCTGTCCTCTTAACTTGAAGTGAGCAAGCTGTGCATCCTCGCTTCCAAGGAATGCTGCAAGCTTAACTGCTGCTTCCTGGTTCTTGCAGTTAGGGTTTACACCGATAGCCTTAGATCCTAAGAATGCCTTTAACTGGCAGTCTTTTCCACCAATATTGATTGTAGGAAGAGCTGCAACACCAACGTTCTCCTCACCAAGTGCCTCTTTAACTGCGTCATAGTTCCAGTTACCATTGAAGTAAGCGTTGATAGAACCATCCTTAAGTCCTGCAAGACCCATAGATCCGTCATTGTTATCCATTACGAAGTTTGGATTTGCAAATAAATCTACAATATAGTTTGTAACTGCTACTGCCTTATCTCCGCTGAAATCATATCCGGCAGTCTTGTCTGTTCCGTCTCCGAAGATTGTACATCCGTTTGCTGCATAGAATGCATTGAGATACCAGCCGTTATCAAATGGGAATGAAACCTTACCCTTTGTAAGCATTGTATCAAGGCTCTTTACATCATCCTCAGAGAAAACTCTCTTGTCATAGTACATGAACCATGTGTTTGATGTATAAGGAACTGCGTAGATGTCTCCATCATATGTAACAGTTGCTGCCATAGCCTCTGAGTTAGATGTCTTAACATAATCTGCTGTCTCTCCACCTAACTTAGAGATAGCGTTTGCCTTTACTAATGCCTCAATCTGATCGTTTGCAAACATGTAAACATCAGCTGCTGCCTTAGGATCCTTTGTAACAACGTCCTTGGCATCTCCCTCAGATGTTGTAACATACTTGAATGTTAAGTTAAAATCAGGATTTGCTTTAGCGAATGCCTCGCACTCTGTCTTGAGCCAAGCGCCCTTTGCATCATCTAAATCCTCTGAAGGTCCCATTACTGTGAGTGTTACCTTGCCGTCCTTGCTGTCGGCCTTCTCTGTTCCTTTTCCGTCGCTGCTTCCGCATCCTGCAAACATTGTTGCTACCATAGAAGCGCAAAGTAAAGATGCTAATACTTTCTTCTTCATATCTTCCTCTCCTTTTTGAATATAAAATGTAAAAAAGTATATATATAAATTGCCGTGCAACTTATATCAAATTAATTATCTGCGGTAAACCACCGCAATGTTTCTGAACCAGGCTCTCTTTTCATCGTCCAGTCTGTGTGGCTTGCTTGTCATGCGCCACCTCCAGTTGTGTCCGACTGTCGAAGGATAATTCATCCTCGCCTCATTTCCCAGCTCTAAAATATCCTGCATCTGGACTATTGCCAGCTCCGCAGTGCTGTGGTACAGCTCTCTGATAAGAGCGTTTGGAACCTGTGATTTATTTTCAATATTCAGATACTCATACAGATAAGCAAGCTCATAATCCGTCTTGTCACTGAAGGAACCAACTATTGTCTCATTGTCATGTGTGCCAATGTAAGCTACCACATGCGAATCTGTGTAATTATGTGGCAGATATTCGTTGGTCGGATCACCATCAAAGGCGAACATCATGACCTTAGTTCCCATCCAGCCGGACTTGGCAAGAAGCTTTTTCACTCCCGGTAAAAGGCTGGCCGATGTATAGTCATCAGCTATGACATTCACTCCATCCAGCTCTTCGTTGATTGCATTGACAAGCCTGCGCCCCGGTCCCTTGAACCATTTGCCTGACAAGCTCCCGTCCTGTCCGTACGGTACCGCATATGCTTTTACAATTCCTGCGAAATGATCAATCCTTACTATGTCAAACAGCTCTCTGCTGACACGCATTCTTCTTCTCCACCATGAAAAATCATCATCCTTCATCGCATCCCAGTCATACATCGGGTTGCCCCACACCTGACCGCTCTCTGAATATTTATCAGGACCGGCAGCCGCAACATACTCCGGTGTATCGTTTGCGCTCATCATAAAAAGCTGTCTGTCTGCCCACACATCTACGCTGTCATATCCTACATAAAATGAGATATCTCCTATTATGTAGATTCCTTTTGAGTTGGCATAATCTTTTAAATCATTCCACTGCTCAAAGAATTTATACTGGCAGAACTCCCAAAAAGTAATTTTATTATAATTCTTTTTTTGGTAATTTTCAAGCGCAACCGTTTGCAAATCTCTGTACTCATTCGACCATTCACTCCAGTTTTTGTCTAAATTGTCGGTTTTTAATGTCATAAACAGTGCATATTGCTCAATCCACCCCGACTGCTTTTTCACAAAGTCCTGAAAATCTTGTGCATTTGTGTCAAATCTCTCAAACGCTTTTTGTAAAATCTTGTATCTGCTCTGATGTAATGCTGCGTAATCAATTTCCGATTCATCCGCACCCCAGTTGTACCCCAGGATCTCTTCCTTCTTTAAAAGTCCCTCATCTGCCAACTTATCTAAATCAATGAAGTAGATATTGCCCGCGAAGCCGGATAGCGGCTGATATGGGCTGTCACCAAATATGGTGGGACCAACCGGAAGAACCTGCCAGTATTTCTGCTTCAGATCACTGAGAAGATCAACAAAGCTATACGCCTCTTTTCCCAGAGTGCCTATGCCATACGGCGACGGCAGACTTGAAATCGAAAGAAGTATTCCGGAGCCTCTGAGAATCTCTCTGGCTTCCAAATTTCTTCTCCTATTCTCTTCTAATAATTTTCTGTTTTTTTCGTATCTGAGTTAATTTTATGTTCTAGCACACGATTTGTCAATTGTTTTCATGCTTTGAAACATATTTTTGCCACTTTTCACGTAAAACGCTATTGATTTTTGGTACAATTGCCTACGATTTCATGGTTATTTTTCGAAAAAATCACTTTCGAAAATATTGCCTATTTCTTTATCTGAATGTATAATCCATATATACTGACTACAACCATTTTCACACATTATTTTTTCATATATTATAGAAAGGAATATTATTATGGCAACAATAAAAGATATAGCCGCCAGACTGGGTGTTTCAATAAGTACAGTTTCAAAGGGACTAAACGGTGCCAGTGATATCAGTGAGGAGCTGCGGCAGACTGTTTTGGATACCGCTGTCGAAATGGGCTACAGCACAAAACGCTCCAGAAAGATTGAAAACAGAAAGCTCTGTCTTCTGATAGAAAATATGAACTACGAATCAATAGATGAATTCGGATACGATATCGTGCTCGGCTTCAAGCAGAATGCTTTCAAGCACAAATGGGACGTAGATGTCATTCCTGTCACACCACAGCTTCAGGCAGATGAAAAGTATGACACTTTCATTTTAAAGAATGGTTACTGTGGCGCTTTTCTCATGGGCTTTGCTCTGCATGATGAGTGGATGAACCAGCTTAAGACAACCACAATGCCTACTGTTTTATTTGACAACTACATAGAGCACAACCCAAATGTGGCGTATGTCGGCACTGACAGCTATGAAGGTATCGACCTGGCAATTAAGCATCTGCACAACCTCGGCCACAAAAAGATTGCATTTATCAACGGTTCTCTTTTCTCACTGGTTTCCGACCAGCGTCAGGAGGCATTTGAGAACTCAATGCATGATTCAGGTCTTGAGGTTTATCCGGAGCTCATGGGACACGGCTACTACATTCCTGAGACAGCCCAATACTATGTTTCCAATTTCATTGCTGCCGGCGCAACAGCCATTGTATGCGGAAGTGACGCAATCGCAAAGGGTGTTATCAGCGAGTGTACTCTGCACGGCTTTAATGTGCCAAATGACATCAGTGTGGTAGGCTTCGATGATGTAAAGATGGCTGCCGCTCTCACTCCTCCTCTCACGACTATCCGACAGGAGAGTAACGATCTCGGCCGCTGTGCATATATTATACTGAACTCGCTCGTGCACCACATTCCTATCAGCCGCACCCAGCTTCGTCCTAAGCTTATCGAGCGTGAGTCAACCGCCCGTGTATCAACAGCACACCAGACCCAGAAATAGTGTTACCGCCGTCAAAGGAGACTAAATGTTTAAACGTAAGCCTGCAACTATATTAATTACATATTCGCTGGTGCTTTGCAGTGCGCTTTCCCTGACAGCCTGCTCTCCCCGGGATATTTCTTATTTTTTCAAAAGTCCCGCGGAAAAGCAGGCTATTCTGCATAAATCGCCGGCTTTCTGGGATGACACAGCTAAAGTGGAGGACAGCAGTAATCTGTCTATTCTGCACAATGTAGCCTTCGAGGGTCACCCTTACAATGACATAAGGCAGTTTGGCGACAACATTCTGATGGTCGGACAGGGCAGCTACAACAATTCCATTATTGAGGCCGAGGGACAATCCGTCGAATACTCATTTGATGTTTATAATCCCTGGTCAAACAAAATCACCGCAAGCCTTGCCCATGACAAAACTGACTGCGATGATTATCTTATTAAAGGTGATAAGCTATGGCTCATCAATTCATCCGCCAAAAGAGCAACCATCTACGATAAGGATTTAAAGGAAATCAAGACCTGTAAATATAATCTTGAGGACTATGAGGGCAATGGAGATTCAGATGATGACAATGTGCCTAATCCCGGCAATTACTATGATGCCATGCAGATTGCCACCTCAGATGACGGAAAATATGCTCTTGTATCCGGTGTCACTCCAGACACGTACAAATATGTGGTCTCCAATGTGAATCTGAAGGATAACTCAGTGGTTTCAACCTTCGAAGGGCAGAGCTATTCCCTCTCGCGTGTCGATTCGCATGGCTTTGTGGTTGAGACAGATGCCTCTAACAATGTCTGGAGCTATCATTCATCAGATGGAAAGGATACCTTTTTTGCCTTGCCCAATGTGGTTGATATGAGCCTTGCAAAAGACGGCGACATACTGATACGCTGTCAGAAACTTTCCTCCGGCAATGACACCAATGACACTGACGGTGAGGCAGCAGGCAGTGATACCATAAGCTGCTATAAATATTCACCGGGCACCGGCGTCACCTCATCATTTTCATTCAATCCTGATGCACGATATGCAGATGCCCAGAGCACAGTCAGTCCGTCTGATGCAGACACACAGACCTACTACTCTGCAAACTCTGTGTATCTTGCCGATGCCGGCTGTATGATGATACTTTTGTACACAGCGCAGTGCAATCCTGAAATCCTTGTATGGTCTCTTGATAAAGGCCATAATGACACCCAGGCTTCAATCACGTCATACAGTGACAGTGATTCCCTGTTTCAGGCTTTACGCGATGCCGGTACATATGTCTCACCTTATGACACCGCAAACATTGATGAAGGCACAGATGAAAACGAGGAAGCCCTGAAAGAGGCCGGGATAGATTCCGACTCGGACAGATATGGTGATGAAATAACCCTGATACCAGATGTATCAGCTTATGACTGGGGTGATTTATCAGAAATCAATGCTCATGCCACAAGACTCGAGCAGAAATATGGCATATCCATTTATCTGGGCCCGGAGGTTCCAAAGAAAATTGATTACTATAAGATAAAGCAGACCCTCAAGGTCAAAACTCTTTCAGATGCTCTTAATGCTCTGGAGCAGGTTCTGGCATGCTTTCCTGATGATTTTTTCAAGCAGCTTGATTATGGTGGCACTAAAGGGCTGAGAATCTATCTTTCCGGAAATATTACTGCCGAAAATTCTGACATGATTAATGACCCAAGCGGCTTTGTAAATATAATCAATAACTACAATGTGATGGTTTTAAACTGCAGCTACAGCTGGGATTTCAGCTACACCGTAGGCCATGAGATTTCCCATCTGATTGACCAGAGGCTTGCTTTCATACATACCTATAATGACAAGAGCGAGTTTTCCGAGGAGAAATGGAACAGCTTTAATCCTGACAGCTTCTCCTATGATGACACCTACGCGAACTACAATCCGGATGATTCATCGAACCACATATCAGGGTATTTCATTGATTCCTACGGCATGACCTTTGCGACAGAGGACCGCTCTGAAATTTTCGGAACCGCGATAGATGATTATATTAACGGCATCTATGATGATGCAAGATTCACAGATGATTCGCCGATACGAAACAAGCTCGACTACTACAGCAGATGTATCCGCGATGGCTTTAACACAAAGGGCTGGCCTGATACAATGGCGTGGGAGACTGTACTTACGGCACCGAATGCCCAGGCCGATTAAACGGTAGGGCGGTAAAAACCTGACAACATGCAAAAACCTCAAGTCATACGACTTGAGGTTTTTTAATGGGCAGAGATGGATTCGAACCATCGAAGCAAGTTGCAGCAGATTTACAGTCTGTCCCCTTTGGCCACTCGGGAATCTGCCCATGTATTCAATTACGATACTTGCATAGTTTATCACAACAAATGTGATTATGCAAGTATATTTTATCGTAACAAAATTATTTTCTTTAATACGGGCACACAATCCCCTTACTTTATAGCTATAATATAGAAATTAAAAAAGACAGCCTACGATCGGCTGCCTTTTAGGAGAAGGTATTTTTACTATGGGGTATAGCAAAAACTATATAATGTATTGGGGGGTTTTTACGGTTATTATAATATCACGGTTATAACGATAAGTGTTCACAAATTGCATAAAAATCAAGGTTTGTTTTTATGCAATTTGTATAGGATTTTAGTTATATTTAATATTTTTCATATAGTGATTCTGCACAAAAGCATAGCTGTTTTTTAAATATTATGTCCAACTGCTGTTTTGCTGTCCTCGTCAAACAGTGCTTCAAACTCATCTCTTGTGATTTTCTCCTTCTCAAGAAGAAGTGCTGCACATCTGTCAAGCACATCGCGGTACTCTGCTATCATGCTCTTTGCCTTGTCGTACGACTCGTCGATGATGCGCTTTACCTCGACATCGATTGCCGATGCTATGCCCTCGCTGTAGTTCTTTGCATGGGCGAGGTCTCGTCCGATGAAGACCTCCTCCTCATCATCGGCATAGCAGATAAGGCCGATATTGTCTGACATACCGTATTTGGTAACCATCTCGCGAGCAAGCTTTGTAGCCTGCTTGATGTCCTGTGATGCACCTGTGGTGATATCGTCAAACACAAGTTCCTCTGCGACACGACCTCCTAAGTCTACTACGATTTCCTGAAGCATACGTCCCTTTGTATTGAACATCTCATCCTTCTCAGGCAGAGGCATGGTGTAGCCTGCTGCGCCTGCTCCTGTAGGGATGATTGAAACTGTGTATACAGGTCCCACATCCGGAAGCAGATGGAAAAGGATTGCATGTCCTGCCTCGTGGTAGGCTGTGATGCGCTTTTCCTTGTCAGAGATGATACGGCTCTTCTTCTCAGCTCCGATACCAACCTTGACGAAGGATTTTCTGATATCCTCCTGTGTGATATATTCTCTGTTTTCGCCCGCTGCACGGATTGCTGCCTCATTCATCAGATTCTCAAGGTCTGCACCTGTGAAGCCTGCTGTAGTCTGTGCAATCTGCTTTAAGTCTACATCCTCTGCAAGAGGTTTTTTCTTGGCATGGACACCTAAAATTTCTTCTCTGCCGCCCACATCCGGTCTGCCTACTACAACCTTTCTGTCGAAACGTCCCGGACGCATGATAGCAGGGTCAAGTATATCCACACGGTTTGTGGCTGCCATGACGATAATGCCCTCATTGACACCAAAGCCATCCATCTCGACAAGCATCTGGTTCAATGTCTGCTCACGCTCGTCGTGTCCGCCGCCCATTCCTGTGCCACGGCGTCTGGCTACTGCATCAATCTCATCGATAAATACGATACAAGGCGCATTTTTCTTGGCATCCTCAAACAAATCTCTCACTCGTGAGGCTCCGACTCCGACGAACATCTCCACGAAATCAGATCCTGAAATGGTGAAAAACGGTACCCCTGCCTCTCCGGCTACTGCCTTGGCAAGGAGAGTCTTACCTGTTCCCGGAGGTCCTACAAGAAGGACACCCTTTGGGATTCTTGCTCCAAGTCTGGTGTATTTTCCCGGATCACGAAGGAAATCAACTATCTCTGCAATCTCCTCCTTTTCCTCCTTTAAGCCTGCTACATCGGAAAACTTGATATGGTTTTCCTCCTGTGTGGTGAGCTTCGCACGGTTCTTGCCGAAGTTCATCATCTTGCCACTGCCGCCCTGTGCTGCTGCGTTGTTGTTCATCACTGCAAAGAGTATGAACATGGCTCCGAATACCAAAAGATACGGAAGCAGTGTCATAATCCAGCTCTCAGCCGGAACATCCGCAACTGTATAGTCGGTGTACCCTGCTTTTGTCATGGTCTTTTCGATATTGTTTACATCTGATACATAAAGCACCTTTGATGTGCCATCCTTGAACTTCACCTCCAGACTTCCTGTCGGTATCTCCCTGTTTTGCACTACCTTTACGCTCTTCACCTGATTCTCGTCAAGATCCTTCTCGAACTGACTCTGTGTGTAAGAGTTTGATGTAGCCCCGGCGCTCAGCCAGTACCAGATGCAGATTACTGCAAATACAATGATAATGTATACGCCTATTCCGCGCATACCGCTTTTTTGTTTATTCAATTTACTTCTCCTTTTTATTTTATTTCGCCCTCGACGAAGCCGATATAAGGCAGATTTCTGAACCTCTGATCATAGTCAAGGCCATAGCCTACCACAAACTTATCAGGAATCACAAAGCCCACGTAGTCTACATTTACATCATCAACCACACGGCGCTCAGGCTTGTCCAAAAGTGTACAGATTGTGAGACTCTTCGGGTTTCTTTTGGCAAGGAGCTTTGAAAGCCTGCTAAGAGTATTTCCCGAATCAATGATGTCTTCTATGATGATGACATTCTCTCCCTCGATAGAATGCTCAAGGTCCTTTTTAATGTTGACATCGCCTGATGACTCTGTGCCCGAGCCATAGCTGGATACCGACATGAAATCCATAGTCATAGGCAAATCAATTCTCTTTGCAAGCTCAGTGGTAAAGAATATTGAGCCCTTGAGTATGCAAATGAGATATACTGACTGTCCCCTGTATTTTTCTGTGATTTGCGCTCCAATCTCTGCAATACGCTTATTGAGCTGCTCCTCTGTCAGGTAAACCGAAATATCATATTTTTTTGAAAAATCCATTTTGTTTTCCTCCGTAAAATGTGATCTTAAGTACTTTTCCTGTCTGTGGCGTGACAAGTGCGCCACAGCCGGATCTGTATCCGATAATGGCATGCACCAGTGATTCATGGGCTATGAGCCACAGCCCCGCTCTCTGCTGTGCAGGAATTTTATCACCTGTAAATACCTGCTTCAGCTTCTTATGATGACCCTCGTCATCCACAATTATATAGTCACCGGCTTTTCTTGTTCTTATTTCAAAGCCTTTCTTCATCTTATCATAATCAAACCATTTCGTATATGGTTTTTTTGGAATTTCGTCCATTTTACCATTAAAATCGTGTATACAAAGTGTGACATATGAGCCATCTGCCGAAAGCCTGATGGTTTTTTGCTCTCCCGTGGCACTCAGTGCCTCAAGCTCTTTTTGCGTAATGTGAATTTCTTCTTTTTCATCGTCACACCTTCCGGTGCAGAGTATCACCTCGCCAAATGATTTTTCCGCAATAATTCCATACGGCAGATTGATTTTTCTGCCCGACTGCTGCCCTGCAAGCTTCACAAGTGCACCGATATGCGTGCTCGTAATGTCCTTGAGCCGCCCTGACGCCAAATGTATACACTCGCGTGCCACTCCGCTTTTTAATGCCGGATGCAGACTCTCAAAGCGGCTGATTTCAAGTATCACCCTGCCTTCTTTTTTTGAAACCATGCTGTCACACGCCTCTTTAAGCTGCTCCTCATAAAAATCATTCATCACCGCAAGCTGTCCTGCGCTCTCATTGATATGCTCTATCGCCCTGTCATTAATCTGCAAAAGCAGTGGAAACACATCATGGCGCAGCTTGTTTCTGGAGTAGGCTGTGTCAGTGTTTGTGGCATCGGTGACAAAAGCCTGTCCGTTTTCCATTAGATATTCCTCTATCTGTGCGCGTGTTGCTGATAAAAGCGGCCTGATATATGTGACACCATTCTTCACGGAAACCGGATGCATGCCGGCGAGTCCCTTCGCTCCGCTTCCGCGAAGCATCTGAAAAAGAACTGTCTCTGCGTTGTCCTCCATATGGTGCGCAACTGCAACGACTACCTGCCTGCTGTTACCCCGCTTTTGGTCTGCTGCATAGGCAGTTTCGCAAGGATATCTGCCTGCCTCCTCTTCAAACGCCTCATAGCGCAATATCCTGGCGGCCTCCTCCAGCCCGAGTCCATGACTTTTTGCATATTGCGGCACATCCACAGAGTGTACACGGCACGGTATGTGAAGCCTTTCGCAAAGGTCTGATGCAAATCCGGCATCCGCCCTGCTCTCGGCACCTCTGATGCCGTGCTCCACATGTACTGCCTCCAGCGCAAAATCAAGCTCATTTGCGCACTGTCTTTTTATCTCATTTAAAAGCAGCAGAAGGCAGACCGAATCCGCACCGCCCGACAGCGCAACAAGCACCGTGCTGTGATTGTTTATCATCTTGTTTTCCAGAATATAATCTTTCGTCCGTCTAATCATTATTTTTCCCAGATTCCTATTGCAACTACAGTCATATCATCCATGGCGTATCCGCCTGTGTCAAGCAGCACCCTGTCCAGAATTTCCTGCGCCATCACGCCTGCATTGTCACTTTTGACGCCGGTAATAATATCCATAAGCTTTCCCTGCCTGTCCTTCGCATGCAGATATTCTAGCACACCATCCGTCACCATGACAAGAAAATCGCCACTTTGAAGCGTATTTTTTGAGTGCATGCTCTCCTGCGCGTCATCGACTCCCGCCGGGAGGGATTCATTTTCTATAGCACTTACCGTTTTCCCTGATTTGATAAATGATGGTGCAGCACCTGTTTTGGTCAGCTCAAGCTCACCTGTGTACATGTCTATTGTGGCAAAATCAACCGTGGAATATGACTCCTCGCCCGCCGATATGACCATGGCAGAGTTCATCAGCTTTAGGGCGCTTTCCCTGCTAAAACCGGCCTCCAAAAGCTTTTCAAGCAAATCCACCACCAGTGTGCTCTCCGCCTGAGCCTGCTTGCCCGAGCCCATGCCATCGGATACACACACATGATACATGCCATCATCCAGCTGAAACATGCTGCAGCTGTCGCCATTTGCCTGAGAGCCTGTCTTCTTCTTGGTTGCCACTCCGGATAGTGCATAGAACTGATTTTCCTCGTACAGCACAACTGTTGACAGCTCGTCTGTAATAATGGAAACCGTTTCATGCGCCTGTCTCATTTGGACTCCCATAGCCCGCGATACTGACTGCACATACTTTACAGCTTCGATTCCTCCATCCTCTTTCGTGTATACATCTGCCTTTACACATAATCTGTGTCCTGCCGTCTCATAAATATGTGCATTTTCGACTATCAAGCCTTTTTCCCTTGCAGCAACATATATTCTTGACAGTCTGAGACGACGCCTTTTGTCTATACATTTTTCCGCTTTGCCCCAGTCATCCATGAGCTTTGCCATGGCATCAAGCTGTGACGCTATTATGCGCCTGTTCTCTGTGAGTCGCCTGTACCAGGCTTCATTCAGTTCAACGCGGGCAAACGCCTCAGTTGCAGCCTCAACCATTCTCGTGTAGTGCGGACAGCCTTTTACATATCTGTTTTGCACAATTTCCTCGGTTTTCATACGTTTGCATACTGCTTCAACGAGCATTTTTATGCTATCTGAAACCGAGGCATCGCTTGTCCAGCAGACGCTACAGCCCTCACAGCAGGCACAAAGCCTGCCCGTCACCTCACGACTGATTTTTTCGCCGGCATCCGGTAATTTGCTTTCATTTTCCGCTGCTGTCATGGCATTTGCTCTTGTGATGATGCCTGAAAGGCCAAAAACAGCCGACTTGAACGCTTCCTCCCTGTCCGGCAGCAGACCACCTGTCTCCTCACGGACCTTAAAACGAAATGCCGATATATATTCATAGCCCCTGCAAAATACAAAAGCTACCGAAAACACAATCAGGCCTTCTGATACCGCCAGCACACATTTCGCACTTTCAAAAGATGTAAAAGCTGCCACAGACATATTCATCGCAGAGGTGCTGACGGCCGCCGTGATTGATGTCATGAGGCATATATTTTTTTCATTTTTCCACTTATAAAGCCTGCTCACAAAGCTAATTACAGCAATAATAAAGAGATACTTACACATCGACGGTATCGATATAAAGTATCCCATTCCTGCAAATAATCCTATGTAAAACAAAACCGTATGCTCACTGTCAAGACAATACACTCCATACACTGCCGGTATCAGAGGATAATATCCCATCACCGACAATACCGTGGAGACAAATGCCAGACAGCCCCACATAATTTTTTTCAGATTCAAAAATTGCATTTTTCATTCCCCGCCTTCATGTTTTTCCACGATTATATGTGGACAAAATTGCATGATTTGACGAAAAAAGAAAATTATCTTTTAAAATCAGTTCTTATCCTTTTCCTTAAAAATTATCTCATTGTCATAAGCGAGCCCAAGCTTGCTCTTGGCAATATCCTCTATGTATTTGTCACTTTGCATGTACTGCTGCAGCTCTTCTATCTCTTCGGCGCGCTCTGTCTCATTTTCATACTGCTTTTCGAGCTCCGCCTTTTGTGCGGCATATGCAGATTCCTTCTGCTTTAGCTGCACTACCTGAATTGTCATAATCACAAGAAAAGCAATAACTATGATAGAAATGCTTAACGTTCCGCTTTTTTTCTTTGTACGACGTCTGCTCATTATTCCTCCTTAGGTGCTTATCTGAATATCCTGCCAAACATTTTTTCTTTCTTTCCGGTCACCTCAGGTACCTTCGAATACGTAATCATGTCTATTTCACCTTCTATATCGGCTTCTCCCTTCTCAAGGTTTAGCCTGTTCACGTGAAGATCCTTGCCCTTTAGGTCAAGCATGCCAAGCTCCGTCTCCAAAAGTATCTCCCCCACATCAAAGGAGAGCACATCCAAAATGCCTGTAAAGCTGCCTGTTCTGCGGTTGTTCAATATAAGCTTATGACTCTTTGTGCCTGATATTTCTTCCATTTCCTGTCCCTCACATATTTTTTATATGTCCCAAAAACAGCCTCTCATATGGCTGCCATCTGTGGAATCACATATGTAAATATATGCCTGGATTCATGAAAATATAACCTATATATACTCAAAAAGATCTTTTGCTTCTTCCTTCTTTGTTGTGTCAAGGAGATTTAACACCCTAACCTTGACCGTCTTTTGTCCAAATGCTATCTCTATTATGTCTCCGACCTTGACATTTACAGATGCCTTTGCCGGTCTGCCGTTTACTGTTACACGGCCTGCGTCACATGCCTCATTTGCCACTGTGCGTCTCTTTATCAGACGCGATACCTTCAAAAATTTGTCTAATCTCATTGTTACCTCTGTGTCTTGTTTTAATAAGCCAATTCATAACCGTTAGCCTGAAAAACGGATATATCCAAAAATGGGTGGAGCCTTAAAGACTTCACCCATTCTTTACTCTAGTCCGCTTATTAGTTAAGGGCATCTTTTAAAGCCTTACCAGCCTTGAACTTAGGAGCCTTAGATGCTGCAATTGTCATCTCAGCGCCAGTCTGTGGATTTCTTCCTGTTCTTGCTGCTCTCTCAGATACCTCGAAAGTACCGAATCCAACTAACTGGATCTTCTCACCTTTCTTTAACTCCTCTGCAACAACATCTGTGAATGCCTTTAATGATGCCTCTGCGTCCTTCTTTGATACTCCGGCCTTATCTGCCATAGCTGCAACTAAATCTGCTTTGTTCATGATAAAATTCCTCCTCTGGATTTTCATAATTTATATAATTCGAGCTGTTTTCCCAAATTACCTACAAGAATATATATACTTGTTTTTATGGGGTTTGTCAAGGAAAATGCGCTATTTCCTAGGCTTTTATGTACTTTTACCATTCTTAAAACCTTATTTTGAACTTAATAAAGAGGTTAATGTTGAAAGATAGTCTGATATTTCCTTATTTGTCAGACTATTTCCCGAGCTATCAGAGGATTTATTGTCTGTCTGCTGTGATGAATTTGTGCTCTGCGAGCTGCCGGTAGTGCTTTGAGATGTACTTTGATTGTCCTTCTCATCTGCCCTCTCTGCGGCAGTCTCTGAAGGAGTCTGTGCGGTGGCCTGCGAGCTGCCGATGCTGCTGGTTCCGGTGCCTGATGAATCGCTGCCTGAGCTGTCCGTATTGTCGTTTATCGTAATCTGTATGGTGGCCTCCTTTGAGTTCACGTAAAGTGTCCTCGTCCAGGTGTCATAACCATCGGCTGTTACCTTAAGCCTATGCTTTCCATATGTTATCTCAACAGGGCTCGTATAGTCGATTTCACTGTCATCGACATATATTTTCGCGCTCTGCACATCGACCTCGAATAGTATGCGGCTCTTTTTAGGACCCTCACCCTTTAAATCATTTAAATTGACCTTTGTAATCTCGCCTCTTTTTATCTCAATATCTGTGCTATCTCCCCAGCCGTTGTTGGCCACAGCGAGCGTATAGCTGCCCTCGGGCACATCAAGCGACATATCCTTAGTGATTTCTGCAAATATCCTGTCTCCGAGCTGCAAAAAGCTGCCCTCAAACAGCGATGTGTTGCTAAGCTGCAGTGTGCCGTGCCCTGTCGTGACAGAAATTGACACTATATCCTTGTCAATTCCAACAACAGCCAGCTTATCCTGCGCCGTGAGGCTGTCAGTATCTATGACATCCGAGCCTGAAAATATCATGGTGCGCTCCCCCAGCCTGTAGCTGCTGCCTCCGATTTTAAAAATTCTCTTATCCTTATCCACAGAAAAATTGGTTACTGTGTCGTTTGTCCACACCTTATCGGATTTTTGTATACGCTTTGCCTTGCCGTCTGAATCTGTCCCTGATATGTCAACCACATCACCCTGGTGTATGTCTGAAACTGACATATGATTGCCATATTTGTCGAAAAAGCCGGTGGTCAGCCCATAGTAATACTGATACTGCACTCCTGTCGAGTAATTGTATACCCTGATTGTCTCATTGGCACTGTTTATGTCCGATACTATGAGAATATCTGAACTTTTCTTAATGGACTTTCCGTTTTCCTCCGCATCCGCTTTCAAACCGGACTGCGTGCTTTCTCCTACGGCCTCCGTCGTATCATTCATGCTGTTATAGAATTTTTTTACACCATCATCCGTGTCCTGTTTTCCACATGCTGCAAGTGACAGCACAAGCATGCATAATGTACAAAATAATCTTTTGAATTTCTTCATCTGTATTTCCTTTAATAGCTGGCTTTAAACGTTTTTCTACAATAATAATATATCGTATAGTCATGTACTTTTCAATTAAATTCACTATATATATGCATTACTGCTTACACTATGGCATGCAGATACTCCTCGCGCTCCCCACTTAGCTGTATAAGCTGTGCAAGCTTATCCACATCACGGTCGCATACCCATGACTTGCGCGAGCTGCTATAGTGATTGCAGAGCTTACAAAATTTTTCAGGAAACAAAAGCAGTGCTTGAAGCAGTCTCATTGATGTATCATCAAGACTTCTTACGCTGCAATAGCTGTCAATAATTGCATCTGCAACCGCTGTATCCCAGTGATTTTTTTCGAGCATCTTGCGCATGTACTCCGCAAGATCGGTTTCCGGATATCCCGGATGCATGGTCTCGAAATTGACAGGGAGCCATCTTCCGGACTGTGTATACACGACATTGTGCTGGTTGAAGGCTCCGTGACAGTATATCGGAACCGACGTTTTACTATTTTCCAGCTCACACAATATTTCCGCCGATTTCTGCCCCTGCTCTAAGAATCTCTCATAGCATTCATAAAACAGATGTTCAAAGGCATTTGTCTTGCTGTGACGCAGTATGTAGTTTTTAAGCTTTACTATCTGCGCACATTTGCGCTGAGCTTTTTCGTGCAGGCTTTCCACCTCGATATCCGAAGGCAGCGGATACTTTTCCAATATATTGTGCAGCTGCGCTAATGCCCTGCTGCCGCCACGCATATCATCTATGCTGTCCGTGCTGCACTCTCTGCCTGCTCTGTAATCCTTCAATATGTATGCGTCCTCACAGTTATCTCGCGATATGATACACTGCTCCTTTGTCTGTGATATCTGCTCCACATCCATACCGTTTCTCTGGATAAATGCCAGCGTATCCCGCAGGGTGCATGCCCTTTGCTCATGCCCTCTGTACGGCACGAGCAGCTTCTGCCCGATGCCTGTGTCACATATATATGCTCCTCTGCCCTTTATTATCCTGCTTACTGTAAGCTCATATTTTTCCAAAGCCACTTCCGGCTGATTATACAAAAAAATCCCCCCTCATATGATTAATGCATCATAACTATTCAGATGCTTTTTAATCATATGAGAGAGGTTATTATTTTATTCGCAAGCTCTTTAAGTTTTTGTGCTTCATTGAGCGATGGGTCATCAAGCACCTGCTCATAAAGCCTGTCCAGGATATCGCCAAGCTTCGGTCCCGGCTCTACCCCCATTTTAATCAGGTCGCTGCCATTTATTTTCATTTCCTTTTTTGATACACACTGGTGGTCTGCTAGGATTTTCCTGTATACACGCTCATATTCTGCGATGTATTCAAGCTTTTCTGCTCGCCTATACATGCTCTGTCCGAGTGTATCGGCTCTTTTCACCTCAAACAACAGCGGAAAAAGCTCTGTTCCTATGCGGCTCATGGCACGCCTTACATTACGCTCTGTGATGGCCGGACGGTCATCATGCTCTTTTACGAGCTTACAGCAACAGTCTGTAGTCCTGTTATCAAACTTAAGGCGCCTGAGTATCTTTCTTGTCATATCAGCTCCCACAACAGGATGCTTCTTGAAATGATTCTGGCCTTCATCGTCTGTCGTAATGCACACAGGCTTTGCCACATCATGAAGCAGCATGGTAAGCCTTAGGATTTTGTCCGCTCGCACATGCTCCAAGGTATGAAGCGTATGCTCGCCGACACTGTACATATGGTGCTTATTGTGCTGAGGTGTCTGCATCATCACATCAAACTCCGGTATGAATACCGCTGTGAGTCCAAGCTCATACAAATCTCTCATCATCTGCGGATGGTCTGATGTCAGAAGCTTCACAAGCTCCACCTGGATTCGCTCTGCGCTGACCTTTGACAAGGCAGGGGCAAGCTCTTTTATGGCTGCTTTAGTCTGTGTCTCTATATCAAAGCCAAGCTGGGCTGCAAATCGCACCGCACGAAACATCCTGAGTGCATCCTCACTGAACCTGTCGTGCGCACAGCCCACACATCTGATCACATGTGCTTTTAAATCTCCTATGCCGTCAAATTCATCGACAAGCCCCATCCTATGATTATACGCCATAGCATTGATTGTGAAGTCGCGCCTCTCCAGATCAAGCTTCAGATTGGAGGTAAAGGTAACCTCCTTTGGATGGCGTGCATCCTCGTACTCTCCGTCTATCCTGTAGGTGGTGACCTCATAGCCCACATGCTCCAGCATGACCGTGACTGTGCCATGCTGGATACCTGTGTCTATCGTATGGTCAAATATCGCTTTGACCTGCGCAGGCTTTGCAGATGTGGTGATATCCCAGTCCTGCGGTGTCCTGCCAAGGAGACTGTCACGCACGCATCCACCTACCGCATATGCCTCAAAGCCATGCTCGTAGAGCCTGTCTATTATGAAGTTGACATTCTGCGGTAAATCTATGCGCATCGTTGGATTCTCCTTTTTTATTTTGAATGACGCTCGCCAAAGGGGCACATTGACACAGCATATGACTGTAACACATGCTCTCATAACTCCTTAGTCTGGTGAGAGTAAATACCTCCTGCGGCAGAGCTTATTAGGCGCGAATTTAGTATGCCTTACCCCAGTATACGAGCTTATGCGCCGGCTTTCCACAGCATACGCATACGTCGGAAATCTGCTCCTGGTCACCAAATGGCATACAACGGCTTGTAACTGTTGTGTCCTCTTTGATTTTGTTCTCGCAGGCCTCGTCTCCACACCACATTGCACGGATAAAACCAGGCTTTGTCTCTGCGATTGCCTTGAACTCATTGTAGTCGTGTGCATCGTTTATATGGCTTGCAAGGAATGCCTTTGCCTTCTCGAGCATGTCATTCTGCATTGTCTCAAGAACCTCTGCGAGCTTCTCATTTACCTCATCGAGTGAGACAACGATTTTCTCTCTTGTGTCTCGGCGGACGATAACGCATTGGTTTTTCTCGATATCCTTTGGTCCAATCTCGATACGTGTTGAGATTCCCTGAACCTCCTGTGCTGCGAACTTCCAGCCAGGTGTCTTGTCGGTTGCATCAATTTTCACGCGGAAATCCTTTGAGAGCTTGTCCTTGAGGTCGTATGCCTTGTCAAGTACGCCATCCTTCTGCTGCTGGATTGGAATGACCATAACCTGTGTTGGTGCAATCTTTGGTGGAAGCACGAGTCCTGAGTCATCTCCGTGAACCATGATGATAGCTCCGATAAGACGTGTTGAAACGCCCCATGATGTTTCATGACAGTACTGTAATTTATTGTCCTTGTCTGTGTACTGGATGCCGAAGGCCTTAGGAAAGCCGTCACCAAAGTTGTGTGAGGTTCCTGACTGGAGTGCCTTTCCGTCATGCATGAGTGCCTCTATAGTGTATGTAGCCTCTGCTCCGGCGAACTTCTCCTTGTCTGTCTTTCTTCCCTTTACCATAGGGATTGCAAGGTATTTCTCACAGAAATCCGCATAGATGTTTAACATCTGTACTGTACGTGCCTCTGCCTCTTCGGCTGTTGCATGAACAGTATGTCCCTCCTGCCATAAGAACTCTGATGAACGGAGGAATGGACGTGTTGTCTTCTCCCAGCGCACTACTGAGCACCACTGGTTATATACCTTTGGAAGGTCTCTGTGTGACTGTACTGTTTTGCTGAAAAGCTCGCAGAAAAGTGTCTCTGATGTAGGTCTTACTGCAAGTCTCTCCTGAAGTGTCTCAAGTCCGCCCTGTGTGACCCATGCAACCTCAGGTGCAAAGCCCTCTACGTGATCCTTTTCTTTCTGAAGCAGGCTCTCCGGAATGAACATTGGCATGTATACATTCTCTACACCTGTCTCTTTAAACATTGCATCGAGATTTTTCTGTATATTCTCCCAGATGGCATAACCATTGGGCTTAAAGATCATACATCCCTTTACAGATGAATAATCCATCAACTCTGCTTTCTTCACAACGTCTGTATACCATTGTGTGAAATCTTCCTCCATGGAAGTGATGGCCTCTACTAATTTTTTCTCCTTAGCCATTGCTTTTCTCCTTTTTTATTTAAATATTCTATGATATACGGGGGCTTTTATATCTCATCCGGCCCCTGCACCACGCACAATTTTACTAACATATATTATTCCATAAGCGAGCTGATGTCAATAAGCCTAAAAACTTGTTCTGCAGTGTTTTTCATATTTTTTTGAGCATTTTTGATATCCATAGCCTCATTAAGCGTTGTTGCCCCTCTTATAATAGGGAAAAACGCATCTATGCCTTCTTTATTACATGCCACTGCATCGTCAGTGACACTCCCTGCAAGTGCGATTACTTTACAGCCGTTTTTTCTGCCTGCTTTTGCCACTCCGACAGGCACCTTTCCCATGGCGCTCTGTCCATCAAGCCTGCCCTCTCCGGTCACTACGATATCGGCATTTTTCAGTTCCTTGTCAAGCTGTATTGCGTTTAGCACTATATCTATGCCGGATTTAAGCTCCACGTTCTCAAGTCCAAATAGAAACGCAAACCCAAGACCTCCCGCAGCGCCTGCTCCCGGTGTCTCGCTAAAACGTTTTCCCGCATATTCCTCAACACAGTCTGCATATTGTCTCATCATTTTATCCATCTGTGCCTTTTCATGCTCCTGTACGCCCTTTTGCTTTCCAAAAATGTATACGCAGCCCTGCTCTGTGCACAGTGGATTAGTAACATCACATGCTATTTTGAAATGACACTGCTTCAATTCTGCAGGAACCTTGTCAGCCTTGATCTTTTTTACTCTTGCTAGCGAGCCAAATACCGGTGGAAGAATATTGTCATCCTCATCATAAAACTCATAGCCGAGCGCCGTCAGCATTCCTATGCCACCCTCAGTGGTTGCGCTTCCGCCTATTCCAATTATGAAATTCCGACAGCCCTTGTGAACAGCATCCAGTATCATCTCTCCCACACCCAATGAGGTTGCTTTCCACGGATCAGGTTTACCTTCAACAAGTGTGATTCCCGACGCTTCTGCCATTTCCATAACAGCCGTATCATCCTCAAGTACTCCATATGTTGCGTGCACCTTTTGTCCCATCGGTCCTGTTACATCAACATGTTCATATGTGCCATTCATGCCCTCTACCAAAGCGGTTACAGTTCCCTCGCCGCCATCTGCAAGCGGTCTGACCACCACGTCCGCTTTCGGTATTGCCGCCAATATGCCTTCTTTGCATGCCATCCCTGCCTGCATGCTTGTCATGCTTCCTTTAAATGAATCAATTGCTACTACAACCTTCATTTTACCATTCCTCTATTTTTGTTTATATATGGTTCAGTAAGGTATACATCGAATTGCATGCATCGATAACACCTTTTTCCTCTAATCATATTATTTTATCATAATTTTAAAGTCAGGTGTAGTTTCCAAAAACAATTTGAAAGTGCATTTTCATGAAATTTGTGCTAGAATAACATGTTGTTGTAATATGCTAAGGAGAATTTAGAATGGAAAACTATAAACGAGGACTGACAGCAGGAATCCCGATTGCGCTGGGATATTTGTCAGTTTCATTTACTTTTGGAATTATGGCGGTGTCATATGGACTATCCTGGTGGCAGGCTGTGCTCATTTCGATGACCACTGTCACATCTGCCGGACAGTTTGCAGGCATTGGAATTATGATGCATCCGGGACAGTATTTCCAGATGCTTATTTCGCAGATTACTATTAATATAAGATATTCCTTTATGTCGATTTCGGTTGGTCAGAAGGCTGATTCCAGATTTAGCGGAATTTCAAGATGGATACTCGGCTTTATGATGACTGATGAGATTTTTGCCGTGGCAAGCCAGGAGGATTCTGTGAGCAGAAGCTTTTTTGCAGGACTTTCAACTCTTCCATACATCGGCTGGGCTGTCGGTACGCTGATAGGTGCTATACTGGGAAGCATTCTGCCGGATAGGCTTATGAGTGCGTTGAGTCTTGCTATTTATGGCATGTTCGTGGCTATCGTGGTTCCTGAGATGAAGAAATCACGGGCGGTCGTGTTTGTTGTGCTACTTGCACTCGTGCTTAGCTGCATGTTTTACTACATACCGTTTTTGTCAAAGATTTCAAGCGGTATCACCATCACTGTTGTAGCCATTGTGGCTGCAGTTATCGGTTCGCTGCTGTTTCCGGTTGCAGATGATACTGATAAGGAATGATTTATTAAATATTTGATAATAAGCGTATAAGGAGATTTTACATAATGAAAAACAGTGTATATTTTATATATTTACTCATACTCGCGGGCTCCACATATCTGATCCGAGTTATTCCTTTTATCGCAATAAAAGAAAAGATCAACAACAGCTTCGTGCGATCTTTTCTATACTATATTCCGTATGCAGTTTTAACCGCCATGACTATTCCGGCAGTGTTTTATGCTACTAACTGGTGGGTTGGTGCAGCAGCAGGACTTATCGCGGCAGTGATATTTGCATTAAAGGGTAAGGGGCTTACAACCGTGGCCGTGGCTTCCTGTGTGGCGGTATTTATTGTAGAGCTGTTTCACTAATTATTTATTTTCCCACTTGAAAAGCCATAACTAAAGTGATAAAATTTTGAACTGCGCGTTTATATTTTTTAATAAATATTTTATAATTACCGAAAGGATAAATCAGCTCAGAAGTGAAAATGCAAATACCACGATGCCAAGTATTACAAGCACAATGCCTGTGACACGGTTTAAGGTTTTTGCGGATGCCTTGTTTGCAAAGACCGCTGCAATTCTCGCCCAAAGGAGTGTAAATGCAATACATAAAATCAGCACAAACCAGTCTGGTTTTCCACCGATGGCAAAGTGCGAGGCAGCTCCTGTAAAGGCTGTAAATGCCATGATAAATACGCTCGTTCCGACTGCAGTCTTAAGCTCATAGCCAAGCACTGATGTGAGGATGAGGAGCATCATCATACCGCCTCCCGCACCTATGAAGCCACAGATAAATCCGATAAGCACACCGCAGATGATTGACTGGACAGCTCTCTTTTTAGCAGAAACTCCCTGCATGGTCTCCTTTGTTGTCATGACAGGACGGACTATAAACTTGATTCCAAGTAAAAATGTCATAAATACCGAAAAGCTGCCCATTGTTGCTGACGGCACAAGGCTTGATACATAGCTTCCGACAACCGTGAAGCATAAAACCGTGACCATCATTATGAGCCCGTTTTTTACATCAAGGTTCTTGTTCTTTCCATATGTATAGGCTGACACTGCGCTGGCAAGTACATCAGACGACAGGGCTATTCCCACTGCCATATACGGGTCCATTCCCAAAAAGGTAATGAGCATAGGGCTTATTACTGCTGCTGCGCTTAGTCCCGCAAAGCCGGTTCCAAGGCCTGCGCCCATACCGGCAAAAAATGTTACTACTATAGTTACTAATGTGATCATTTGTGTGATTTCCTCCTGATTATTTCATCCATATTATTCTCAAGCTGTTCCATAACAATCGTCAGCTGCTTTTTCTGCTCCTCATCTATCCCTGCAAACAGATTTGCTGTAAACTGCTGCTGTATATGCCTTCCTCTTTCAATGACAGTCCCGGCCTTTTTTGTACAGACAAGCTCCGTCTTCCTCCTATCATTTTCTACAGGCTTTCTCTCCAGATAGCCCTCATTCACAAGCTTGTCAACATTTACAGACACAAGATTTGCCTTGATTTTTCTTATTTCAACTATATCCCTTGCCGTCTTATATTCCGGATTGTTCGCCAGAAACATGAGTATATCAAAGGCTGTCTGTGGAAGCTTCAGCTCATGGCACAGTGGTCTGCACTCATCGCTGTAGGTTCGCGAAATTTTCTCTGCAAACTCAAAGTTAAATTTCATATGTGATATTCCTTCTTTCCTTTTCCTATTTTGCTGTTTTGTTATACATTTTTGGATTATTCATTTTTGAACCAATTATATATCTCTCTGTCATTTTGTCAAGCGATTATTGTAATTTATACCCTGCAATGCTATACTTTTTGAGGCATTTTTTCATTAAAAATAAGGTATACATCGAATTACATGCAAGCATGCATCGATGATACCTTTTGACCCTTTAATAATATTATTGTGATATAAATGTTATCAATTTTATCAGAAAGCAGGTTATTACATTATGAGGCTTAAGGCGCTAAAAGCCGCTTTTCCATCCACTCTTCCCATTTTCACAGGTTTCTGGTTTCTGGGAATGGCATATGGCATATATATGAAGGTATCGGGATTTTCTTTTATCTATCCGATGCTTATGAGCCTTTTGATTTTCGGAGGTTCGCTTGAATTCATTACCGTCGAGATGCTCCTAAGCCCATTTGCACCGATGCAGGTTTTTATCATGGCGCTGCTCATTCAGGCAAGGCATCTGTTTTATGGAATTTCGATGCTGGAGAAATTTAAAGGAACCGGCTGGAAGAAATTTTTCCTGATATTCGGTATGTGTGACGAGACTTTTTCAGTAAATTACACTGTAAAAATCCCTGAAGATGCGGACAAGGGCTGGTTCATGCTCTGGGTCACATGGCTTAATCAGCTCTACTGGGTATCCGCTGCGACAACCGGCGGGCTGATTGGTTCTCTGCTTAAATTTGATACCAACGGAATCAGTTTTGTTATGACGGCCATGTTTGTTGTCATCTTTCTGGAGCAATGGCTTAAGGAGAAAAATCATATTTCATCGCTAATGGGAATTGTTGTTTCGATTATATGCCTGATATGCTTCGGTGCAGATTCGTTTATGATACCGACCATGACGGCAATCGTGATAATACTGGCACTTTCAAGAAATAAATTAGTTGAGAAAACCTGTGATGAATAGAGCTTTTTTATTTTAACCAATATAATTTTATACAGGACTACAATGCAAAATTTCAATTTATAATAAATCATAAGGAAATAATTTATGACTATTACACAACAGATAATAACTATAGTACTCTGCGTGGCAGGAACAATGCTCACCCGCTTCCTGCCGTTTGCAGTTTTTAATGAAAAAAGAACAACTCCTGCATTCGTGCAGTACCTTGGAAAATTTCTGCCGCCTGCGGTATTCGGTATGCTGGTCGTATACTGCCTTAGAAATGTGGATATAGTGTCAGCACCACACGGACTCCCTGAATTTATATCGGTGATTGTGACAGGTGCGCTCCATATATGGAAAAGGCAGATGCTCCTCTCCATCGCGGGAGGAACTATCTGCTATATGCTGCTTATCCATATGATATGATTTAACAGGTTTATCTTACAATCACAGAGCTATCTCCACATTTTTGCCACAGAATGCAACTCCATATTTTGTTATTTCTATTATTCCTCTGTCTATCATATCTGTATCATAATTTTTGTCTTCTATCTGCTGCAATGCCTCCTGAGCTGATGCCTCAAGCATTTTTTCTTCTTTAACCGATTTAAACTCCATTATAATTGCAGGCATTGATGAAACCTTTGGCTCCAATGTCAAATCAAATCTGCCATCACCTGATTCGCGGTTTGACCTGATATAATACATCGCAGACATCCCGGCAGATAAACCAAGCATCAGCCCATGATAAAAGCCTTCCGCGGCGCCATCAAAACTGCTTGCACACGTCAGCATATACTTTCTTAGAGCAGTTTTTAATCTCTCTCCGTCCTTTAGATAAAGAGCCTTTTCCAGCTCTGCCATCACATTTTGGGTCATATTATTTCTAATCCAGAATAATATTTCTGAATTATATACTCTTCTGATTTCCCGATTCGGAAGAGCAAGCTCAACAAATGTACCAAATTCTGTTTCTACTGCAGTATTTAGCGGCTTTAAATAACCGGAAACAAGAAGGAAACTAAATATGCTATCTGCACCATCTGTTATTCTTGGATATATCACATCCATATTTAATGATGTTTGCACTGATTTTCCCTGAATGAGTGAAATCAGATCATCCGCAATTTCAGGTGTCAATGATTTCATTATCTCTCGAATAATCTCATTATCACTTGTATTTGTCCAGAATGGTTTTGGCGTACAATCATTATTAAAGTAGTTTGCCACCGACCATGGATTGTATATGTCCGTATTTCCAAACATATATCCATCATACCATTCCATTAACTGAGCTTTTTTATCAGTACAACCATAATAGTCAGCCATTACGTTAACCTCATCCGTTGTAAATCCAAAGTACTCACTGTATTTATCATCAAGCACCGAATTTACCACCAGATTATTCAGACCACTAAACAGATTTTCTTTAGAAACACACAATATCCCTGTAAGCACACCAAATGCAAGCGCCGGATTATCCTTCAAGCCGCCTGACATAAAATTCCTCATAAAGGTTATTACATCATTATAAAAGCCCTTCGAATGCCCCTGCTGAATCGGTGTATCGTACTCATCAATTAAAATAACTACCTTACTGTGATGATACTTTTCCAGCATGCGGCTCAAATACAACAGTGCTCTGGCGTATTCCACATCGCTTAATTTTCCCTTCTGCAGTCTGTTCAAATAATCACGTTCCACCTCATCACAAGCATCCCATGAAAAAAGCTCCTGATGCCTCATATATTCATCTCTTATAACAAGTCTTACGGCCTCTAAGGAGTCATTCCAGTTATCAAATTTTACATCCTTAAAGGTAATGTATATAACAGGATATGTGCCCTGTTTTTCACGATATTTTTCACCGCACGACCATATTTTTTTATCCCGAAAATATATAGAGCTGTCAGCATCCGTTTTTTCAAAATAAACCTTCAACATGTCCATCGCAAGCGTTTTACCAAACCTTCTTGGTCTGGTAAACAGTGTGACTGTCGCATGGTCATCTATTAAATCACGGATTAACAAGGTTTTATATACATAATAACAGTTTTTCACAGTATCCACGTACGATGTACTTCCTACTGCACATGGAAGTTTTTCATCCTCAAGGCGCTTTTCCCTCTGATAAGTATAAACCGATGTCTCCGGTATTTTCCATCTTCGTCCATCCTGATAAGCCCCAATGATTTCTCCGTTGTTGCACAGTCCTACCACTCTTCTTACAGAAATCCCTAACAATTCAGCAGCCATCTTACTTGAAATATACTTGGTTTCGGTCATTTTTACCCTCCATTCGGAAACACTCAGCTATTTATCGGAAATATTATAGCATTCTTCGGAAATAATATCAATTTTTTCGGAAATCAGCTATTCTTTACCTATTTTTTGAGAACTACCATATATAAATGCTATTAAATATACCATCTATAATTACTATTGAATATCTTGAAAGTATTCTGCAGTCATGGTATTATATGTAATTGGCGCTTTGTTGCACATTTTGAACACCGGCTAATCTACCGGTGGTTTTAATTTTAATAACTAAAGCTTCCTACATATATAATGCCGGAAGTTTAAATTACAATCATTTACAATAGGAGGAATCATGAGTCAGGAAACAAATTCAGCCCCTGTAACAGAGAACAAGATGGGAACCATGCCTATCGGCAAGCTTGTATTTAACATGTCTTTGCCTATGATGATTTCCATGCTCGTACAGGCTCTATACAACATCGTGGACAGTATTTTCGTTGCAAAGCTGTCCGAAAACGCACTCACAGCAGTTTCACTTGCCTTCCCTTTGCAGACACTCATCATCGCTGTCGCAACCGGTACAGGTGTAGGTGTAAACGCGCTGCTGTCAAAGTCACTCGGTGCCCATAAATACGACGATGCCAACAAAATCGGCATCAACGGTGCCGTACTATATGCATTCAGCTACGTAATATTTCTGATTCTCGGACTTACAATCGTAAAGCCTTTTTACATGAGTCAGATTGGAAATGCTGATGTCGAAATCATGGATATGGGTGTGAGCTACCTGAGTACTGTTATGATTTTTTCATTTGGTATTTTTGCGGAAATCTTTTTTGAGAGGGTGCTTACCTCGACAGGAAGAACTATTTTCAGCATGACCTCACAGCTTTGCGGTGCCATCACAAATATCATTCTGGATCCTATCATGATCTTTGGACTGCTTGGCTTTCCTAAGCTCGGTGCTACCGGTGCTGCTGTGGCAACCGTTGTGGGACAGTGCGTGGCCGCCGTTGTTGCTTTTGCCTGCAATCACAAATTCAATCATGATATCAATCTGAGCTTCAAGGGCTATAGCCCGGATTTCAAAATCATGGGAACCATTTATGCTATTGGTATTCCGTCAATCATCATGCAGTCTATAGGCTCTTTAATGACATATTCCATGAACAGAATACTTATCGGCTTTTCATCGACTGCCGCTGCTGTTTTCGGTGTTTATTTCAAGCTACAGAGTTTCTTCTTTATGCCTGTATTCGGACTGAACAACGGAATCACACCTATCATCGCCTTCAACTACGGTGCACAGAACAGGAAGCGTATGGTTAAGACAATAAAGGTCAGCCTGATAACAGCATTCTGTCTGCTCTTCTTTGGCTTTGCCTGCTTTGAGTTCATACCAAAGGTGCTTCTTGGAATGTTCAGCGCCTCTGACGATATGCTCAAAATCGGTGTTCCGGCGCTCAGAATAATCGGTGTGCATTTCCTCATCGCATGGTTTTGTATTATCGTCGGCACAGTATTCCAGGCTTTGGGAAAGGCTGTCTTTTCCATGATCGTATCAATCATGCGTCAGCTTGTGGTTTTAATTCCGGCAGCATACATCCTTTCAAAGCTTGATGGACTTCACGCTGTATGGTGGGCTTTCCCGATAGCAGAGGTGATATCCTTTACTGTTTCGACATTATTCTTAATCAGGATTAACAGAACTATTATCTCAAAGATTCCTGATGGAAGTGATGTGTTGTAAGAAATTTGTGACTATTCAGTTACAGAGATTTAATAATTTGTACAGGGGCATTTATGTGCCCCTTTTTTAATCCCGTTATTTATATGGTACTTTTAAAAAATACAATTTTGTTATAATGTCATATTTTCACATATTCACCACTGAGCTGACTTGAAATATCATCTAAAATCTTATCAATCTGAGCTAAAATAAATTCGATAAAACCTGTGGATTCTCCTACAACATGACATTGTGAAATAGCCTCATAGTATTCATCCTGAAATTTTTCAATCTGGCTCTCAATAGGGATATATTCAAACACGGGCTTCCATTTTGCAAGAATAGCTGTATGCCATAATCTCGCCATTCTTCCGTTACCATCAGAAAAAGGATGGATAAACACAAATTCATAATGAAATACACCGCTCAGTATCAACGGATGAACATCTTCCTTTGCTTCCTTCATCCATGCAAATAATTCATCCATAAGGTGTGGTACAAACTGCACAGGTGGTGCCATAAAGATACATTGTTCACCCTTGAACACACCTTCCTCACCTGAACGAAATTTTCCTGACTCTTCTACGAGATACTTTGTCATTACTCCATGAAACCTTTTCAAATGCTCAATATCATATGGATTAATCTCCGAAAGATGTTCATATGCTTCATATGCATTCTATACTTCCTGAATTTCCTTTTGCTTTCCAAGCACCGTCCTGCCATTTATGACATCCCGAACCTGTCCCAGAGTCAAAGAATTTGCTTCCATCTTGCGTATCATCTTGCGTATTTTCTTCCTCTATTATACGTATTTTATGAAAAAAGTTCAATCTGCAGATACAAACCTCTTTTAAAAAATGCGATTTTGTAGTAAAATTGCCAAAATGAAATGATAATTTATTGCAGTGATATGGAGGATTAAGACATGAAATTTATATCGTGGAATGTAAATGGACTGCGCGCATGCGTCCAGAAAGGTTTCCTTGATTTTTTTAACAGTATAGATGCGGATTTCTTTTGTATACAGGAGTCCAAGCTGCAGGCGGGACAGATTGACCTTGACCTGCCGGGCTATCACCAGTACTGGAATTATGCCGAGAAAAAAGGCTATTCCGGCACAGCCATTTTTGCCAAAAACAAGGCATTATCAGTGTCTTACGGCATAGGCATTGAGGAGCATGATAAGGAAGGACGCGTCATCACACTTGAATATGACAATTTCTATCTCGTAACCTGCTATACTCCAAACTCACAGAATGAGCTGAAAAGGCTGCCGTACCGTATGCAGTGGGAGGATGATTTCAGAGAATATCTTAAGACACTCGATGCCAAAAATCCTGTCGTACTGTGCGGTGATCTGAATGTCGCACACAATGAGATCGACCTGAAAAATCCAAAAACAAACCGCAAGAATGCAGGTTTTTCAGACGAGGAACGTGCTAAAATGACAGAGCTTTTAGGTTCCGGTTTTACCGATACCTTCAGATATTTTTATCCGGATGCCGAGGGTATATATTCCTGGTGGTCATACCGTTTTAAGGCTCGCGAGAAGAACGCAGGCTGGCGTATCGACTACTTTATCACATCAAAGCGCATCAACGATAAGCTGCAAAAGGCAGCAATCCATACCGATGTGCTCGGTTCAGACCACTGCCCTGTAGAGGTTGATATTGAATTTTAAACTGGCAAATCCTGCTCTTGAGAAAAATCCGCTACACTAAATATATAGTATAGCGGATTGATTTATAAAAGATAATTTTATTCTATTATCCTTATAGGATTCCTTTTTACAATCCCTTATGCAACACCCTCTTCTCAAGCTTATCCCCATCCAGGGTATACTCAACAGCATTATACTCACCGTCTCTGTATGCGAACGTCTCATTGTCATCCTGATAATGCACGAAGCTGCCCTTGCCCGGATATGTCAGTATGCTGATCTTATCCTCTGTAATGTCCTCTGTAGAGCGGATTTCTCCGTCTGCAACAGGGATAATGGCTCCTGCTTTTATGAAGACAGGTACTTTATCAAGTGGTGCATCTGCTAAAATATATCTGCCGCCACTGTATTTTTCGCCTGTGTAGTAATCATACCAGTCGCCGTCAGGCAGATAAACCTCTCTTGCCTCCTTGCCCGGTGCGATCACAGGTGCAACCAGCACAAAGCTTCCGAGCATATATTCATCGGAAATATTTCTCACATGCTTATCTGCAGGATACTCGTATACGAGCGGGCGCACGATAGGTGCTCCTGTCTTTTCACACTCATGTGCCAGATCATAGATATATGGGATAAATCTATATCTGAGCTTTACTGTCTTTCTGACTGCATCTATCGTAGTCTCGTCAAACTGCCAAGGCTCCTGTCTGCGTGTTCCCATCGCTGAATGATTTCTGAAAAACGGCACAAATACTGCTGCCTCATAAAATCTGACAAGAAGCTCCGGTGTAGTATCACTTCCGAAACCGCCTATATCGCTGCCGCACATGGCAAGTCCGCTGACTGACAGATTGCACACCTGCTCGAGTGAAAGTGCTATATGCGCCCAGATGCTGTGATTATCTCCGGTCCAGCCACCGCAGTATTTCTGGCTTCCGGCATATGCAGCCCTTGTAAGTACAAACGGACGTTTTCCACCATCATTTTTCGCAAGTCCCTCATATGTGGCTTTTGCCATAAAATGTCCGTAAATATTGTGAACCTTTTCATGTGCTCCATACTCAAACTGCACATCATCCGGCAGTGGTCCGTTGAAGCTTGCAGGCTCATTCATATCATTCCATATGCCACTGATACCGTGCTCGAGAAGTATCTTTGTCTTGTCTCCCCACCAGCTTCTGACGCTTTGCTTTGTGAAGTCCGGAAATACCGATGTGCCCGGCCAGACAGCATTTTCGTATACACTGCCATCTGTATCATGTGCAAATGCATCCATCTCCATGCCCTCTTTGTACATGAAATAGTCCTCATCCTTTTTCACACCCGGATCAATGATGGATATGAGCTTTACACCCCTGTCAGCAAGCTTCTCTGAAAGGCCCTTTACATCCGGGAATTTCTTGTCATCAAAGGTGAATACCCTGTAGCCGTTCATGTAATCGATATCCATATGTATCACATCGCAGGGGATATCAAGCTCGCGGAATTTGTCAGCTATATCAAGCACCTCATCCTGTGTGTAATAGCCCCAGCGGCTCTGATGGCTGCCGTATATCCATCTCTGATAAAGCGGTGTGGTGCCTGTCAGTGATGTATAAAGTCCTACCACCTCTGCCATATCATTTCCCGGCATAAAATAGTAGTCCGGCTCACCCTTCTCATGCTCGATGAAATAGTAATCTGTGTTTTCAAAACCGAAATCAAAAGTTGTCTTGTATGTATTATCCGCAAAAATTCCATAGCAATATTCATCGCCCAGCACGATAAAAAACGGTATGGATTTGTACAGCGATTTGAAGCTGTCCACATGTGGCGCAGGATCATCTGTGTTCCAGTTTACATATGAATATCCACGCTTGTTGAGGCATCCCGGCTTATCTCCCAGACCGTAAATGGCATCATCCTTTCCAAGCTTTTTGATGATGGTAACAGAGTCAGTTTTTTCTTCATCTTTTCCGACAGTATGTCCCTCAAGCTCTGCGATGGCAAGATCCTCGTACGGATTCTTCTCACTCTTTTTGCGTGCTTTTTCATAATCTGAAAGCACAAGCTTCCCTTTGTAATAAATATCAAGTTTCTCGTTATCCTTTACATTTACAGTAATATCCCTTGCGCGGATGACTGCTTTAACTGCTGCATCGCTTACACCGGCTTCTGCTGCGTTCCCCTTGGCATCAGACGTATCCTTGCAGGTCACGTCCGGTGTGGCAGCCTTCGGAATAAAGCCCTCCTCTATTGCAACACTTTCGATGCCGGGTTTTTGTGCAACATGCACTATGTTGTTTTCAAATATGGTAACAAACAGACTGCCGTTCTCGTAGATCAGCTCTGCTGTGTTGTCCTGTATTTTACAGTTCTTATATGAATTTCCCATCGCATAATCCTCCCTTGAATTATATGATTAAAGGGTCAAAATACCTTTTGACCCTTATATCATTATATAGTTTCGAGTTGTTTCATTGTTATTACCATAGTACCATTTATTGGTATATTGGTCAACAACTACCTCTCTCTTTTCCTCTGCGACAAGGGCACCTCATTTTTCATGTAAGTGTCCCACACATTCATGCGATCCTGCTCGTCAAACTTGCGCAACACCCTTGCCGGCACACCTGCTGCGATACAGTTATCGGGTATATCGCGGTTTACGACTGCACCTGCTGCCACTATGCAGTTCTTTCCGATTGTGACACCGCCACAGATTGTAGCACTCGAGCATATCCAGCTTCCGTCACCAATCCTTATAGGCTTTGCATATTCAAGGTCATGGAAGCCGTCCGGATATTCCTGCGGCAGGCGTTCCTCTGACAAAAACGGATGGCAAGGTGTCGCAATAGTGACATTTGCTCCAATCCAGACTCCGTCACCTAGCTCAATCGGTGCGCAATCCAAAAATGTACATTTGTAGTTTACAAAGCAGCCCTTGCCAAAGTAGATATTCACACCATACTCACAGTAAAATGGTGCAAAGATGCATGCACCACCATCCTTTGCAGATGGTATCATTTTCTCCAAAATACGCTGCTTACGCTTCTTCATCCAAATCGGTGTGCGGTTGAATTTGTCACACAGCCCCATTCCTCTTTCATGGTAGCCTGCTATGTCTGTGCTGTCTGCATTATAGAGCTTTCCCGCTCTCATTCTGTCCCAATTGTTCATAGTGTTTATCCTGATGTTTCTTATAAAAATACTTCTGTTTACTATAATAGTATCATCCATTTTTAATTTTTACAACAAAGAAAGTCACCGGTCACACCTAGTATAGCGTTCGCAAAATAACTGGTTTAATACGTAGAACGTTTTTTTGAGAGTGCAATTCAAAAAATGTAGGCGTAGCGGGCTACGCTGAGGCTTTTTGGATTGTACTATCGAGAAAACGGGCAAGTATTTGGTCCAGTTATTTAAGAAACGCTATACTAGTATGACCGGCGACTGCCTCAGGCTGTAAGTATCTATTACGGCTACCGTGAATGGGATATTCTTTTCATCGAATTTATCCATCAGCTCCATATAGCTCTCTTCTGAGTATTTATAGTACCTACTCCCTGCGCACACGCTTGTTTTCATACATTTTCTCATCCGCCTCACAGATAATCTCATTGATATCGGCGTATCTGCCGCAGGAATAACCTACTGACGCGGAAATTGGGATTTTACTGTCCTTTTGGATTGGTTCCATCAGCTTATTCCATCTGTTAATAAAGCTAAGTGCATCGTCCTCAGTCCCATCCGGTATGATCATGATAAACTCATCGCCACCATAGCGGTATGTTCTTACATTATCATTATCATTTGCTGCAATAAGTCTGATAGTTCCCGCTATTCTCGCTATTAGAAGGTCTCCGTTCTCATGTCCGTATGTATCGTTCACAAACTTAAGCTCATTTACATCCCAATATATGACTGCAACCCTTCTGTCAGGTTCCTGTGGCTTTTTAAGGTCATCAAGAAGCTTATTTTTATTGTAAAGGCCCGTCATATCGTCTATTGCTGCCTCTCGCTTGATACGGTGCGCTTTTTCCATTGTTCTTCGAATCATTTTGTTTACGCCATTGCTGACACTGTAAAATCCTGTTGCTATAAGCGAACGTGGAAAGACATAATACATAAAAAGCGTAAGTCCGGGATTTTTATTCACCTCATTCAACAAAAATACTCCATCCTTTTGAAGATGCTTAAGTGATGTTGTAGTAAGCAATACCATATTTGCATCGCACACTCCAAAATAATAACCCACATATGTACTAAACGCTATATTAAAAATCGTAAAAACAAATGCAAATCTCGACAGGCACTTTGACGAGTATACACCTGCAATTACAATTGGTAACATCACAACTATTACCATATGATATGTAAGCGATGAGCTCGTTATCATCACCAGAAAACCGGCATCTGAAATGCACAGATACTTTGCACAGGCATGATCCGGTCCAACTATGATCAGCAGTATAATAAACACCAGCAAAAGTACACATGATAATATATATCCTGTATCAAAAATATGCTTATCAACAATAAATATACCAATGCAGTTGAGTATGAATACAAATAAATATAGCAAATGCCATATCAAAAGCATGCGAAACACAAATATATTTTCCACAACATCCTTCTTCTCATATATAGGATCATCATCTGTAATTTTAGAAAATAGCAACTTTAATGTCTGCATTGTCCTTCCCCTTTCCATTATCTTGTCAAATCCTTTACCCACTTGTATTTTTTAAAATGTATAAGTGTCCACGGTATCTTTCCAACCTCATCCACGCAGGTACACGCATACACCACAACCACCGGCCAGTTCAAAAAATATGTGCCTGCAACTGCAAGCGGTATTGCTATGCCCCACATCGTCACAGCAAGAGAGTACATATCAAACATCGTATCTCCTCCCGAACCAAAGACACCGTTTATGATGATTTCATTTACCGATCGTCCAATCATGTAGAAGGCAAGTACACCGAATAACTGCTTCAGATACTCTGCAGCCTGCGGTGTGAGCTTTACAAAATGTAAAATCACCGGTGCTGAAACCGCCATAAGCACTGTCATAACAGCGCCACACAAAAATGACAGCTTTGCCATTCTGATGCCATATGCTTTTCCACGCTTTAAATTTCCTGCGCCAAGCTCATTTCCTATCATAATGCCTGCTGCACTTGATATACCTGCACTGAGACAGCAAATGATATCACGCACAACCGCTGCAACGGAGTTGGCCGCTGCCGCATCTGTTCCCATGTGTCCCATAAATGTAGAATACGATGTAAAACCTATGCCCCATACAAGGCTTGCTCCGAGAATCGGTCCGGAGCACCTGATAAAATCTGCTGACAGCTCCTTGTTCCTTGCAAAAAGCTCCCGGATTTTAAGTCTGATATATCCCGGTCTGTACGAAAATGTGATTGAAAGCATAAGCTCCACTACTCTTGATATGAGTGTGGCAAGTGCCGCTCCCCTCACATTCATGCTCTCGATGCCAAATGCACCATAGATAAATATGGCATTGAGCATTATGTTTATAAGCACTGTAATTGAGCTGACTGCCGCCGCAGTACCCGCGTGCTCTGATATCTTCATCATGACTATATAACACTGCGAAAAACCTGTCAATAAATATGAAAAAGAAGCTATTTTAAGATAGCTTACACCATAATCTATAAGCACCGGCTCGTTTGTGAAAATAAGCATCAGATATCGTGGAAAAAATGCACATGCCACGAAAAACAGCACCGATACTATGCCACATATCCTGATTGCAAGAGCGAATATGTCATCGAGCGCCTTTATGTCCTGCTTGCCCCAATACTGTGCTCCGAGTATTGCAAGCCCTGCTGTAGCTGCTGAAAGAAACATGTTCTGGATGAACTGTATCTGTGTGGCGAGCGAAACCGCTGACATATAGTTCTGGTCCAGTCCTCCAAGCATGAAAGCATCTGCCACCGCCACTAGCGCCAGCATCAGATTCTGCACCATTATCGGAACCATGAGTATCCACAGCTTTTTGTAAAAATGTATATCAAATTCTATTGTTTTCATAAGTAAATTTTACCTCTATATATAAATCTCTAAAGATTTACAAGTATCTGTGTCCATGCTTCGCATAGCCTTTCAAATGACCATGCCGCATTTGCAGGGCTTGTGGACGGCAATGTAACCGCCTCCATTCCTGTCAGAGGAAGCTGATATTTCTTATAAAGCGCCCCTGCTTTATTTCCGTTTGCATATACCTGTTTTATATCGACTGTTTCAAGGATTTTTCTTATATCCGTTGGTGTTACATTTCTGATGCTGCTGTCGCTCGAACCCTTGATGTCACAGCTTTGTATCACATCCCATATGGCTATGTGGTTTTTAAACAGCATATATTTTTTCTCATCTATCATCTCCGGCACCGGTTCATCCAATAGATACGCAAGCAGCTTCCAGAAACGGTTCTGCTTGTGTCCGTAATAGAAATTGTTTTCCCTGGATTTTACGGATGGAAGCGTTCCGAGGATGAGGATTCGGCTGTTTTCGTCATAGACAGGCTTAAAGGAGTGGGTTATGTGCTCGTATTCCATTAGCCTTTATCACCTCTTATCATCTTTAAATGTTCTCCTGATTTTGTATAGTAATCATTATACCTTATAGCTGATACTTTTACGAGTCAATTAAATGATTTTTCTCATAAAAAAACTCACAATCGTTTTTTCGACTGTGAGTTTTTATACCACTGTAATCCATAAAACTTCTAAAACAGCTCCCCAAACCAGCCCAAAAGCTGGAAAAATTCTGGAAAAAAGTAGCTGTAACCGCCGAAATCCACAAAACAGCTCCCCAAACCACAGCGAAACAGTCGGAAAAATCCATAAAAAAGTAGCTGTAACCACTGAAATCCACAAAACAGCTCCCCAAAACCAGCGAAACAGCCGGAAAAATCCATAAAAAAGTAGCTGTAACCGCTGAATTCCACAAAACAGCTCCCCAAAACCAGCGAAACAGCCGGAAAAATCCATAAAAAAGTAGCTGTAACCACTGAAATCCACAAAACAGCGCCCTAACCACAGCGAAACAGTCGGAAAAATTCATAAAAAAGTAGCTGTAACCACTGAAATCACTAAAGTCCCAAAAACAGCTCAAAAATATAGCCTGTTATTTATATTTTCATGATGCTATCAAACAAATGGAGACCATAAGCTCCACTTTTGAAGATAAGTAACATGAGAGAAGCTTATCTTACATATAAATCTGTAATTTACCGGCTCCATCCTTATTTTTCCAGGATGCTATATCGTCCCATAGCTCACTTCCGTCAGAAAAAACTTCTATATTCATTTTTGTCATCTGCTTTTTTTGATATCTGCAAAAGCATTGCTTCTATTTTTGACGCAAAAACTAAATCATCACATATCGCAATATTTATCAAAGTGTTTTCTTCCTTTACCATTTTATGATATGAGGGTCAAAAGGTATTTTGCCCCTCATTTATGATTATGCAGAGACTTTAAATATCACTTACTCACCCATCCAAAGCTTTTTAATTCGTCTTTAAACGCTCTTCTTCTGGAATACTGTGCTGCAAATTTTGACATATAATCCTGCTTTGCATTCATTACTTCTCCCAATGCCGCAATATACATGGCACATTCTCCATAATAATTCCTTTTGTTGGCATCCATGATGCCGGCCACACGTTTTTGAACGAGTTTATCTATATGATTTATTATTTTCTTCTTTTCTGAATCACTCATCTGTGTTGTGGATTTCCACAGCAAAAATATTGTGTAAAATGATTCATCATCATAATCAGAGCCGAATGCATTTTTTGTAATGTTAAGCATTTTTTTTATTTCTGAATGCATAGGCTTCCCATTAAACAGATAAAGCAGATATATAGCCAAGCCTTCTTTCATAAAAGTACATGACCACCCAAGTGCTTCCTTACTGCTGACTCCACTATTTAGCACTCCTAAAAATTCCCCATCCAGAAATCTCAAAATATACATCATATTCTCTGAAATCACATTTTTGTCAAGCTCAGACTTTCCGCCATACCCACCCAAAAAATGTTTTCCTTCTTTTCCATTATACCTGTCAATGATTTCTCTCATTTTAATCTTAGATAAATTCTTATCTTTACAATTTATGAAAACTCTTAAATAATTTGTGGCGCATGTATCTGATTCAAAAGCATCCATATAAAGCTGCTCAATAAGCTCTGAATCTTTTCCTTCACTTTTCGCAATTTCAACTGTTTTTAAAGCCACCTTACTTCTAACTATAAGCTGCCGGTCAATCCGCTTTACGCCATCCATTCCAATCTTTAATGCCAGTTCTCTCTTTACCGATGAATCATTCAATATTTCAAGATATATTCCCGGATGATTGTTTACATATTTTTTAGCGTTCTCGAATTTAGCCTCCACATCATCGCTTAGATTTACAGCTTCTTTATACAATCTCTCCGCCAAATATCCCTTTTTTGTTCCGAGATATCCTATCCAGTCACTTATAAAATCGTCAACATCCTTAAGCTCCTGCCCTCCATACTGCATAACATTTTCAAGCTTTATATCTTCATCCTCTGCATTAGCCCATATCTCATACATAATATCAGGTCTTTTCTGTGGTTCAGCCACCTGATAGCATGCATACAGGGTATCCAAAAGCAAGCCCCTATAGTTGAAGCTGCATACATGATAATATTGCAAATCCATTAATGACAAATCTTCCCCAGAATACTCTCCATTTGTCTGAACTGATTGCATAAATAGTTTTCTTCCCATTTTTAATGCCAGCTCATAATTTTCTACGTCAATACATTTATGCACAAATGAGCATGCTTCACAAATCACGCTTCCTATTCCATCCGGATCCTCATACAATATTTCTTCTACTGTGCTGTTATACCAGTCATCATATTCATCATTATATTCTTCACGTAGAAATATAACACCATTTTCAATTTCAATGAACTTATCACATATTTTTTTATATTCTGTTTCCAATTTATTATTATCTTTTTTATTGATATTTGAAGTATCATTACTATCAATCTGCTTTATCTGTTTAATAAAATCTTTCCTTTCCTGCTCCGGTAAAGTTCTTGCAATTTCATGTATTATCCTTAAAAGCTTTTCGCAGTCATATCCACTTATAGTTTCATCTACTTTATTTAAAAATTGCACTAAGTTCATGATATTCTCCTTTGTTATTTCGATATTTCTTCCACTTTACAGCTATGTTTTTTACTTTCCTTCCAATAACCAATTCCAACCGCAAGTATCCTTCCTGTGTATATCTTTTGCCCTGCAAGTTTAGGCACAAATTTAAGTGCATACTTTTTATCTATGATTTGTGCAATTGCTTCATCCGGAGTGTGATCTACTTTTAATTCAAGGATTATACAATCTGCAGTTGTATCATATGGATAAAAAATAAAATCTACATATCCTGTTCCGGCCTTATCCTCACGCTCCACACGATAACTATCCCTTGCTGCAAGATATACCAGATTAACTATTGCAGATAACTCTGTCTCATGATTATACGATAGCAGAGGCACCTCCGTGTTATGCGCAAATTCCAGTATTCTTTCCATGGTCAGTGTGTCCCCTGCCAAGGTTGCTTTAAGCATTTTCTCGGACTCTTTTGCTAGACGGTATACATATCCCAATGACTCATTTTTTACAATAAGCTCATCAAATTTCTCCATCAGCTCTCTGTTTGGAATGCACACTTTTCCATTAAGATAGCTTAAAAATCCATACACTACCATCGCAGAATATATCTCATCTCTTGTTGAAAGATTCATTGATGTTGCCGCATACTCTTGTATTTTTGCAGTCACGGACTCGCCGGATATCATAAGTGCCAGATCATCCCTGACATCAGAAATATTATTTCTGATATAATAATATATCTCATCATATGGTCCCGAACTTGTCCAGTAATTTGCCAGATTATTAAACTGCAATGCAAATACTACTGAACGTGGATTGTAAACACGTTCCCCCGACTTTGTATAGTAACCATTATACCAGTCACGGAGTCCTTTCCTCGTCACGCTCTTTTCCTTATGCTGCCTGTCACACTCTACAATATAGCGTCTGTACAGATCATCCACTTCATCATCGGTAAATCCAAAATACTCTCCAAACATCGGTGAATTTACCATTGTAAACTCTGCAAACATATTAAGCTCAGAACCACTTGAATATTTTGCAATAGGTAAAATGCCTGTCATATATGAAAGAACCACATATGGACGATCCTTCAAAAGATTACTTAAAAATGCCACATATTTTTCTTTATCAATCTCATTTATAAAATCTCTGTGGAATATAAAATCCCATTCATCCAATACAAATATAAATTTCTCACCACACTGCACAAATACACTCTCAAGAATGTCTCCGACTGCATCTGCCTCATTTATTTTAACCTGTGGATATGCTTCCTTTACATCTTCAATCAAAAGTGCTTCTATGCGCTCGATATATTGTGTATATGAATCACAGTTTCTTGGCATTTTACTGAAATCTATGCGAATGACATTATATTGATTTTTATATCTTCTATAGTCATCCACCTGTGATATTGCGAGACTATCAAAAACATCACTCGAATCCGATGCTTTCTGAAAAAAGGAGCTAATCATATTTGCCATAATTGTTTTGCCGAATCTACGAGGTCTGGTAATACAAATATGACGATTTCCTGCGCTTACATACGGAAACAATTCCCTAAGCATAAGTGTTTTATCCACAAAATACGGGCTTAAGCTCTCGCTTTTATACAATGTATATGGTGTTATGCTGTTCAGATATGTTCCCATAGTGTCTGCTCCTTTTCGATACCTGTCTTTTCTATAGCTTTATTATACCTTATAGCTGATACTTTTACGAGTCAATTAAATGATTTTTCTCATAAAAAAACTCACAATCGTTTTTTCGATTGTGAGTTTGCACATCTGCTAAACACATTATGTATGAGCAATCTGATTTCATCAGCTCAGATCTATCTCATACGCTCCGGCTTCAAAATCCACCGTTAGAAGCGCATATGCTTCACCGTTATCATAGCGGATTGAAAGCTTTGGTCCTTCTCCTGCTACTGTGATGACAGCTCCCTTCTCAAATGCCTTATGCGTATTTCTCATACGAAGCAGCTCTAGCTGTTTTTGAACGACCTCCTTTTTCAAGCCTTCTGCGATATCAGAATTGCTAAGGTTTGTTCTGTTGATTTCCTTGTGTCCTGATTCTCCTGCGCGTCTTACTGCCTCATGGTCATTTTTGCCTGCAAAGAGATCCAGATACCATACCTGTGGCTTGCCCGGCATGAACATCTGAATAGCACGGGCCAGAAGCATTTTGCTGTCAGACTCACCAAGCGCACTGTAATATGTGGCATTGACCTGATAATATATATTCTTCTGTCCATGAAGATTTTTGACCATGCCGCCACGAGATACAATCAAATCTATAAGCGAGCGAATATCGTCCTCCGGAAGCAGACCCTTTAAATCCAGAAGAGGTATGCCGTCATGGCAGCCAAGCATATTGACAGTGGAGATTTTATCATCCACAACCTCACGCGCCCATTTTGCAAGGTAATCTGCTCTCCTGTTCTCAATCGCATCAATTACCAGTCCCGGTAAAAAGAAATCATATGTGGCATAGCCCTTATCTGCAAGGGTTTTGTATATTTTCTCCTCATATGCCGCATGTATTTCAGGCAGCAGAGTCAGCCCAAGCGGAGCTGCAAGCTCATGAATCTGCTGTAGAAATTCCCAGGTCTCAGGATCATTCAGGAAATTCTTTTTCCCCGGTGCTTTAGGCGCATAGGCAAATGCATCAAGCCGTACAATAGCCGCACCGTAGGATGCTATTTTTTTAAGTGTTTCACGATAGAAATCCCACACCTTTTCGGACTTTATATTTAAATCCATCTGTCCCAGATAATCTCTGCCATGCACCTCCTGGTAAAATGTGTTCCAGTATGGCACCCTTCGTCCATCCGGAAACTCAACCATGAGAATCGGAAGCCCCGGCTTTCTGAAAAACATCTGCTTTAAGCATGACTCATCAGGCTGTATGTAGCCCTCGTCCGTCATGACTCCATGACCTTCCCAGAACTTGTTCCAGTCTATGAAAAAATCCCGGTACTCAGACTCATCGCCCTTTTCCACAAGATCCTTGAACTGTGGTGACTGTGCTGAAGCATGGTTTAAAATAAAATCAAGCTTTAAGTCAATCCCCAGCTCCTTCAATTGCGATAAATCCTCTATTGTCGCAAGCTCCTCATTCAGATTGTAGTCCACGACCGAAAATCCGCGGTCCAAATCCGAATGATACAGGCTTGGCAGAATATAAAATGATGAAAATGTATCCTGCATTTCCTTCTTTTTTAGCAGCGCTGCGATATCAGAAAGCTTACCGCCCAGACTGTCAGGATATGCATTAAGCATAGGTTTATTGTTCATAGACTTTGCCATCCTTTCCAACTACGATACGCGCATTTTTACCCTGTAAATCAAGTTTTTCCTGCTCCAATTCTACCACGCGGCATATGAAAGGGCTTGCGGCGTTTTCGTCACGTCCTCTCTTAATGCGGCGCGCCTTAGTCTCCTCAGGCGAACTCTCCAAAAATACAGGTATATCAACACCCTTAAGGTATTCGCTTCCTCCGTGGGTCCACTCCAGGATGAGCACTTTAATTCCTGTAAAATCAGTTTCGTCATATGAGATATCACCGTCCTCGCGGCCCATATGCTTTATCTCAATTATATCTTTTCCTGCCTTAAACTCTGAAAGCTCCTTGTTAATCCTGTCAAAGTCAATCTCCTTAGGTGTTCCAAGATATCCACGTAAGCCCTCCTCGCCGGACTCGTTATACACATTAAGGCGTTCCTCGTCGTTTCTCATCGGGATACGGTGTGGATAATTGTCCCCGGTCAGCACATAGCAGGCTGTATTATCGTTAAGAAAATACTGCTGCAGGGCTGCTGCAATCGTTGTCTTTCCTGATCCTGAGCCGCCGTAGATGCTTATTACAATACGTTTATCAGAAGAACTATCTGCATTGTCAGCCTCACTTAATTTTAGATTGCCACACACCTTCTTTATCTCATCATACAGCTTCTTTGCCTCATCAAGCCTGATAAATGAAAACTGATATGCCTCATACTCCTTTACGGCAAACGGAAGCGGTATTCCTGCATTCATCAGTGCTGCACCTGTGTACTGCCTGCCGGTATTTTCCTCAATATATACTGCATCCGACTCCAAGCCCTTAAGCTTCACATAGCAAGCTGGCGCATTTGCCTCCGCATACAGACGAACCACGCTCACAAGTGCCCTGTCCTTTGCCCTTGAGACAGACATCCACGCAGCCACCTCATCCTCAAACGGACTTGTAAGGCGCCAGTAGGTACCCTCATTTATAAGCATCTCATACTTCTTAAAGGTCTTTATCTGCTCTCTGATTTCTTCCTTTTCCTCATCTGACAGAAGTGCCGGATTCAGCTCATAGCCAAAGGTTCCTGCCATGGCTGTAATGCCTCTTGTTTTAAGGCTTGTCACTCTGCCGGTCTGATGATTTGGCACTGCCGATACATGCGCTCCCATGGATGATACCGGATAGAAGAACGATGTGCCATACTGTATTCTTGTACGGTTTATGGCATCTGTATTGTCACTGCACCATATCTGTGGACTGTAGTAGAGCATGCCTGCATCAAATCGTCCACCGCCACCGCTGCAGCCCTCAAGAAGTATATCCGGATATCTTGTCACCAGACGCTCCATAAAATCATACACTCCAAGCACGTAGTCGTATGCAAGATTTCCTGCATACACATCAGCCATGCTTCTGTTCATGTCCCACTTCACATAGTCGATTTTTCCCTGGTCAAACACTGCACAGATCTGATCGAAAATATTGTCCCTTACTTCTTTTCTCGAAAAGTCCAAGAGAAGCTGGTTTCTTGAGCGTACAGGGAGCTTTCCAGGAATCCGGATAGCCCAGTCAGGATGCTCTCTGTACAGATTACTGTCCTCATTTACCATCTCAGGCTCAATCCATATTCCAAACTTCACTCCCTGTGCATACACTCTGTCGATGAGCTCAGAAAGCGTTCCTCCAAGCTTTTTCTCATTCACAAACCAGTCTCCGAGTGATGAATTATCATCATCTCTCTTTCCAAACCAGCCGTCATCCATGACCACCATATCTATGCCCAGTGATGCGGCCTCCTTTGCAAGGTCTACTATCGTATCACCGGTAAAGTCAAAGTAAGCAGCCTCCCAGCTATTGATGAGCACCGGTCTTACCTCATGTGCAAATCTGCTCCTGCACACATGCTCACTGATGCAGGTGTGGTACTGATGGGAAAGCTGTGAGAAACCGTCTGCCGAGTATGACATAATCACCTCAGGTACTGTAAAGGTCTCTCCTGCCGCAAGCGGATATGAAAACAGCTCATCGGAAAGCCCCATTAAAAGGCGTGTCTGGTTAATCTGGTCCTTTTCTGCCTCACATGAGAAGTTGCCACTGTATACAAAAAGCATACCATAGCAGTCTCCTGCATTTTCTGTAGTATCGCGCTGTGCGAGAATAACCGCCGGATTGTACTGGTGGCTCGAGGTTCCTCTGCGGCTTCCGAATGAAAGTGTGCCGTGTCCCAAGCGTGTGCGCTCAAGATTGCGCTCCATGGCATGCTTTCCGTAGAACCTGAGCACATCATAGTCTCCGTAAACCATATCCAGACATGCAGCATGAGCCTTTTCAATTGTAATATTCCCACTGCCTGTATTTTTAATGAGCACACTTCTTGTGATGACATCACAAGCCTCGAGCACACCATAGAGCAGATGCACCTCAATGCCTGCGATATCATCGCCAAGAACTATTTCAAGAGTCTGCGCTTCATCATCAGATGCCCACACTGCCGGAAGTCCCTTTAGAGCGTATTTTCCGTCTCTGATTTCATGACTCTCATAAAGAAGCTCAACACTCTCAGTACCCTGTTCGTTTTTAATATCAAGCGCAATATTTCTGAAATCGCCTGTGCCAAGTGTCGGATACTCCTGTGGCAGTGTATCAAGCGAATATGTGCGGTTCATGCCTGATGCGTAAGGATTGCCTGAAAAGCCTCTGTCAGCATATGTCAGCACATAGTCCATATCACATGTGCTTTTTGCTCCGTAGTACAGATGCAGCAGATAGCCAAGTCTGTCTATTTGCATCTGATATGTGGTGTGAGCTGTCTGTAAAGTAAAAATTTTCTTGTTTGGATTAAATATAATTGCCATAAAATCACCCCATATTATTGTTAAAATAGTGTTTAAAAATTATCCCTTGATTGCACCGTTTGCAACACCGTTTAATATCTGCTTCTGGCAGATTATATAGAATATAAGTATCGGTATCAAAGCCAGAATATATGATGCAAATGCCAGATTGTAGTTGGTTCCAAACTGTGTCTGGAAATTCAGCTGTGCCAGCGGCAGTGTATTCTGTCCTGTTCCTGACATGATGACAAGCGGTGTCATGACATCATTCCAGGTACCGAGTGCTGTCAGGATGGCTACTGTCGCATGCATAGGCTTCATCATAGGAAATACAACTCTCCAGTATGTTGTCCATGTGCTTGCGCCATCGATGTCTGCAGCCTCCTCAAGTGCCATAGGGATATTTTTCAAGTATCCACTATATAATAATACATTCATTGGCATGTAAAATACAAGATATAAAAGGATAACTCCTGCCCTGTTTCCAAGTCCCATCTGCGCAGTCTGCTTTACAAGAGGCATCATGAGAATTGAGAATGGCACAAACATACCGCTTACAATGTAAAGATATATGAAACGGAAGCTCTTTTTCCTTGCCATGCCTCGTCCGATAACATATCCTGCAATCGAATGGATAAGGATTGCGAGAACAATGGTCACAATAGTGATAAGTAAGCTGTTTCCGAGAGAATGCCAGAAATCAGTCACCTTCATAGCCTCTGTGAAGTTTGAAAAGCTCCACTTTGAAGGGAATGAAAGAGCTCCTGCGACATCATTTGTCATCTCACTCGGTTTCTTGAAGGCAATTATAACAGCCATATACAGCGGGAAAAATACGGTTAATGTTCCCAATATTAAAACGATGGTTAGTACCAAGTTTGTTTTTTGTTTTTTCATTATAACTGTTCCTCCTTCTTATTCATAACGCCCATCTGGAATAGTGAAATAGCCACAATTACAACAAAGAAAATTACTGCGTTTGCGCTCTGGAAGCCAAACTGTCCTCCATCCATACCATTTCTGTAAATCAGGTATGAGATTGACTCAGTGCTCTGCGCCGGGCCGCCCTTTGTCAATGACATAATCTGGTCAAATACCATGAGGAAGTTCTTTGTGCTGAGCACCAGATTGATTGTAACAAATGGCATAACGAGTGGAAATGTAACCTTCCAGAACTGTTTCCATTTGCCTGCTCCGTCGAGCATGCTGGCTTCGTAAACATCCTCAGGCACTGTCTGCAGTCCGGATATATAAATGATGGTATTCATGGCAACCGCCTGCCATACCCCGACAATCAGCACACCAATCCATGCATATTTTTCACTCGCCAGAATACTGTTTTGTAAGAAACCGATGTTGAAGGTATTTCCTACTGCCGGCAGAATATATGTAAAAATAAAGCTGAAAATGTAACCAATAACCAGTCCGCCAAGGATATTCGGTACGAAATAAATACCTCTTAATGCACTCTTGCCGCGGATATTGCTGTTTAACGCAACTGCCATTACAAGGCTTAATACATTTACAAGTACGGTTCCTGCAATCGCATATTTAAAGGTAAACAGATAGCTCTTTCCGACTCTGGCATCGGTAAACAGGTCTGTGTAGTTTCTAAGTCCGACATAATCATATGAGCCATAGCCCTTGTAGTTTGTAAAGCTGTAAATCACACCCTTTATCATCGGCAGTGTGTTGAATGCGAAAAATAAAACCACAACAGGTATCACAACTGCCCAGAATGTCTTGTCTCTATTTGACATTTTCTTTTTCATTTTGCATCCTCCTGTTCCTTCTGGTAATCCTGTACTTCACGAATCAGATCTCTGTTGTAACGCTCCCAGTCTGAATCAAATTTCTTTAAGAACTTCTCCTTTGCATTGTCACCTGTGTCAAGCAGATATGTCTGAATCATGGCGTCCACGCTCATCTCACTTGGATAATGATGATCCTGATAATCTGACATACGGTTGTCCTTTATATACTCCTGCATATCCTTCAGTGTATCCGGTATTGCGAAATCTCCATCTTTGCAGGCAATTCCGCCCTGGTCATCCAGATATGTCTGAATTGTCTCATCGCTGTACAGATATTCAAGCACCTCGTATGCTGCTTCCTTATTTTTGCAGGCCTTCATAACTGAAAACTGTAAATCTATTCCTGAATTTAACACATTGTCAGCCTCATTATCATTTGCCGGGAAAGTAAATGAACCGATATTCATATCAGGATTAACTGACTTAATCTGAGGAATAGCATAGCTTCCTATCGTGTACATGGCAGATTCACCTCTGGCAAAGGCTGTACATGCGTCATTGTAGCTGTAAGCATATGGATTGTCCTCTGCATAATCAAGCAATGTGCGTATCTTGTCGGCAACCGGAGAATATGCCTCCTCAAATGTCGTATTTCCCATATTTACCTGATTGCAGGTGTCTGAATCACAAAGACCTACTGCAAGGGCATTCCACGGTGCCAGACAGGTCCATGTATCCTTAAAGCCCAGATACAAAGGAAGTGTTCCGCTTTCCTTTATCTCATCGCACAGTGCTGTAAACTCACTCCATGTTGTAGGCACCTTCCAGCCATTCTCCGCAAACATATCCTTGTTATAAAGTACTCCTGCTGCATTTGCGACGTAAGGAAGTGCATAGGTGCCATCCTTTGGAATGAACTCAAGCTCCTTGTCCATATCCAGATATGCCTCTTTTACAGTGTCCACTGCATCCAGATCTGAGATATCCTCAAACAAGTCTGCATCCAGGAAATTTGAATAATTGATATCTCCACCTATTGCAATAATGTCCGGATAATCCTCGCGGATGAAGCGTGTCTTTAAAATAGTCATAGCCTCATTCGGAGATGAAATAGTCAGATGAATATCATCATGAGTCTCATTAAATTGCTTCTCAATCTTCTCGAAAGCCTTAACAGCCTCCGGCTTATAAGAAACCACCTCAATCTCAGTTTTTCCGTCCGCCCGCTTTTTATTTCCACATCCGGTCAGTCCTGTCGTGCACATTCCGAGTGCCAGCACAACCGCCATAGCCTGACAAATCTTTCTTTTTGCCATATTTTTTCACTCCTTTTCTGTTTTATTTGCTCTTTTTCCTGATAAACCGATTATAACATACCCTTATGCATACAATAAATACCCTTATTTTTGCACTTTTATACCAATATGCTATAAAATATGCTATAATTGCATATGATGTCGCATAAGGGTATATTTATATTATTAATCAATAAGGAGTGACTCACATGGACAAGCTTTCCTTCAATATTTTTCCAAATGTAAATTTCATAGATTTGTGTATGTACCAGTTCGGCCACGAGCAGTGCGAACCGGGACACTCATTTGGTCCTGCCACAAGAAACCACTATCTATTCCACTATGTACTGTCCGGCACCGGCACTCTGATGGCCGATAATGCAAAGGGCATTACACAAACCTACAACATAAAAAGCGGGCAGGGCTTTCTGATTTTTCCCGGCCAGATAAATACCTATATCGCAGATGACAAGCTTCCTTGGGAATACATATGGATTGAGTTTGACGGTCTGCGCGTCAAGGAGGCTCTCACCATAACAGAGCTTACCAAAAATAATCCTGTATATCACACACACTCAAAGGATATCCGCGAAAAGCTTGTTGAGGAAATGCTCTACATCACAAGGCACCCCTCAGAATCACCATATCACCTGATTGGGCATATGTACCTTTTTCTGGATTATCTGATGCAGTCAGCCAAATCATCAAAACTCGTTCCAAGTGGGAAAATGAGTGATTTTTATATAAAAGAAGCGATGAATTATATCGAGCAGAATTTTCAGAATGATATCTCAATCGAAGATATTGCCGGAGTCTGCGGCATAAACCGAAGCTATCTGGGCAAAATTTTCAAAAATTCCGTTGGACATTCACCTCAGGAATTTCTCATGAATTATCGTATGATAAAGGCCACAGAGCTTTTAAAGCTGACCTCCTTATCCATCGCAGATGTTGGTTCTGCCGTTGGATACGAAAATCAGCTTCATTTCTCACGCGCCTTTAAAAATATCTACGGAGTGGCTCCGAGGGAGTGGAGGAACGAGCATAAATAAGCTCACTGTCCCTCCTTGCCATTGTAGACTGTTGCCGCAAGCTTCGACTGCTGCACTGCTTCAAGCCCATCGGCTGTGCCGTCCACTCCAAAAAATACAGGTACATTCGGCTCCGTCACACCAATCTTTTCGCATGCGTCTATCGCGCCAAGTGCCATTTTTTTCTTCATATATTTTTGTCCACATTTGTTTTGTTGGTAAGGCTAGTATACAAAAATATTTCGGGAATCACTATATAATATTTTTCGATAAACATTAAAAATTTTCTAGTATTTTGTTTTTTGTTACGTCACATTGTCAAACTCCAACGAAACCGTCAGCGATATAGTCACCACCATACACTCAGTTGTTTCCTGAATGTATGGTCTTTTAATTCATCTTATTCCCAACAGCACTATGGTAGTTCAAATGTCATTCTCTCCCCTGTAGCAGGATGGTCAAAAACAATCTTGTAGGAGCAAAGTGCAAGCTGTTCCCTTACACCGCCACCGGTGCGTCCTGATTTGCTTCCCGTTCCTGAGTTATTTGAGGCAGGCTTCCCATACTTGGTATCTCCAATCAGAGGATAGCCGATATGTGCAAGCTGTAAACGTATCTGATGATGCCTTCCAGTAATCAGCTTTATGTCAAATTCTGTTCTAATACATTCATTTTTGGAGCTGTCCCTATCAGGTGTCACTGATATCACCCTGTACTGAAGCACAGCTTTTTTGGCCAGCCTGTCTTTTTCGCTTGTAATTTTTGATGTATTGGTACGCTTGTCGAATGAGATATAATCTGTGAGAGTATGCCATGCCGGGTCATGAGTATCTTCTTTCTTATCTGCTCCTGACACTCCCTGCCCTCTGCTTGCCGCACGATAATATTTCTCGGTTGTATGCTCCTTTATTTGTCTGCTTAAAGAAGCCGCTGCTTTCTGATTCTTGGCAAATACCATCACACCCTCTACCGGCTGGTCGAGCCTGTGCACTATACCGACATAAGGCGGCTCATTTTTAGCCGCCCTGTAATTTCTTATGAAGCTCTCCATATCCTGCTGCCCTATACACCTGGTCTGTGTAGCAATTCCCGCCGGCTTGTAGCAGACGATTATGTCGTTGTCTTCGTAAATGATATCTGGTTTTCCCATGTTGTAACTCCCGCAAATTGTTATTGTAAATTTTAACTGTTCAGCACATTTACAGTTGCGATACGCAAGCATATTCGTTTATTTGCCCGACTGTTCCTTTATGAGAGACATAAATGCCTCCTCCTCGACAGGCTTGGAGTATGCATACCCCTGATAATACATAGGTCCAAACTGCTTTAGATACTCCGCCATCTCATGAGTCTCAATACCCTCTATACACGAACGCATCCTGATACGTCCGGTGAAAACAAGAATGGACTCGACAATCGCCTGCTTTAACTCATCTTCCATGACATCCTTCGTAAATGATCGGTCTATCTTTATCTCGCCCACCGGAAGCTCCAGTGCCAGACTCAGTGATGCCGAGCCTGTTCCATAATCATCTAACGCTACCTGTATGCCATGCTCCTTGAAAAAGGATACCTCCCTCTTTAAAAAATCGTGGTCTAAATCCTTGCATCTTTCGGTAAGCTCTATCCAAAGATCCTCTTTTGGAAAATCAAGTCTCTCAACCATATTTAGCACATCTGTACGGAATGCTGTATTTTCAAGCTGTGTGGCCGCTATATTTACATTTATGAAGAAATCAGGTATGACCTTCTTGAATCTCTTTGCCGCCACAAGCGCTGTCTCAATAATCCAGTTTCCGAGTATGTAAATACAAGGATCCTCCTCAAGCCATGGAATAAATGAATCCGGTGGCACAAATCCGTACTTCTCATTTTTCCACCTGATAAGAGCCTCAGCTCCGACTATCCTTCCGTCCGTGGCGCTGACTATTGGCTGATAGCATAGGAAAAATCCCTTACAGCCGTCCATGACGCTCTTATGGATTTCCGCAATCTGCTCCATATTTTTCATATTGTCATGAATTAGGGTACTGTCAAAAAACACCAGATCTCCGTGCTTTTCATGCTTCGATATGCTGAGTGCATATGTGGCGCTGTTTAACAGATTGTACGGTGTGCCGGAGTAGTTTTTTGCTGTCACTGCTCCACCAGCAAGCCTAAGCTGAACCATTCCATCGCCAAGCTTCACCCCGGCCTCAGCTACTTTTTTCACCTTAAGATACAGCTCACTGATCTCATCATGCTCTGCGTATGGCTTGATGAATGCAAACTTTGTTCCATCCATTCTGAATACGTAAAGGTCTCCGTTCACTACCTTTAAAAGCTCATCGCCATAATTCTTCAATACCTCATTGCCCATCTCATATCCGTAGGTATCATTGATGTGTCCATACTTTGTTATTCCAATGATAAGCACTGCTGCCGACTCATATCTGAAAATATAGTCATTCAGGTAGCTTCCAAGCATCTTCATATTCCATAGGTTGGTAACAGAATCAACCGAATCCGATATGCCATGATTCAGTATTGAGCCTGCAAAAATATCAGGTCTTCCATCCACACCCTTTATTATGCGGCCATGACCTGTACAGCTCACAAACACTCCGTCCTCATCCCTTACACGGTAGGTGAGATTAAATGCATCCTTTTTCCCCGAACATACCGCATCCACTTCCTTCTGGTACATCATTATATCATCCGGATGTATTTTACTTTTCCATCTGTCCTCTGTGTTTAAGTCATATTCACTGTCAATTCCCATAAAACCAAATGCATTTTTGGACCATCTGGTCACATTGGTCTCCATATTTGTGACAAACATATATATTCTTTGCGATGCCTCTGATAACACCGGAAAAAGCCTCTCATCAAGACCATCTATGTCAAGCTCATCAGAGCTCTCATGACGTACCTCGGCTTGCGATAACAGCATGTCTGTCGCGTCAAACAATTCTTTTTGAAGTTCATTTTCCGACTTTCCTTTTCCCTCTTTTAAGGTACGTGCGTTCTCAAGCGCCATATGTGCCTCAGCTATCCATGCCGGCAAACTCTGACCTGTGTATTTTGCCACTCCGATTGTGACAGTCACCGGTGCCTCAAGCTGCATATTTTGCGCAGTCTCAGGAACCCGCTCTTCTATCCTTTTGCGAATGAGCTGCATCATATTCCCGCTTGTCGTATCAAAGACGACTACAAACTCATCTGCATCAAATCTGGCTATATAAAAATCATACTCTGCCGCAAGCTCCTTCAACGCAAAAGCTGTCGCCACAAGCACCTTGTCTCCTTCGAGTGGACCGTATTCCTTATTTATTGATTTTAAATCATCAACATCTATCACATAAAGATACAGCTTGCTATGGCCTGACCCTGCCCTTACCTTTGCACTGATATATTTATCAAAAGCACTCCTGTTGTTGATACCTGTCAGTAAATCTGTGGAAATGAGTGATTTCTGGCTGTTACTGTACACAAGCATGTAGCCAAGTGTCACCCCACATACAAACGAAGGCAGCATCGGTGTAAAATACTGGATAAATAACATAATAACAGGCAGCACTGCAAACGAAGCCATGCGCCTGTATTTGTCGCGGTTCACATAATTTTCCGGCAGAAATGACTTGTAAAATGCCCTGATGCAGCTATATATAGCCGGTATAAATGCTATAACAGCTTCTGTAATCATCTCATTCCTGAAGCTTGTCCACTTCAGATACATAACCGTAATCATCATGATACATATGGCTGCCTGCGCTGCTATGCGCACGATTCTTCCGGATTTAAGCCGGATAAATACAGATTGCTGCTCTGCCTCACAATACAAAAACCAGTGATAGGACAGCAACGCTATCAATATAAAGTAAATGACCGTAAATGTGTCCAGTACCAGTTTTTCCGGCGCCCACAGGCCATATACTATGATAGCTATAATATAATCCACCACAACTGTTGCCGCTGTAAGCATACCTACTGCCAGAAATTGATGGTTGCTGTATGTTTTATCATCAGATTTCAAAAATCTGAAACATATTACTCCCAGTATCAGCAGACACATAAAGCTCATCTGCCCATACAGGGTTCCTATTACTATACTGCTCATTATACTCTCCTCGTTCTGCCTTATCTTTCTCCCGGTGCAGCTATTTATAACCACCCTGAATAGTTCCTTATTATATTTTATCAACTTAATGAGTTATTAGCAATGGTATTTAAAAACTAATTCTGACAATTTAATATTCTTTTTGCACATTCTATCTGTTCCTCTGTAGGAGGTTCCACCCCCTCAAGCTGGTATGGTATACCAAGCTCATTCCACTTGAACACCCCAAGTGTGTGGTACGGCAGCACCTCAACCCTGTCCACCGTTTTAAGTGTGTCGATAAATTCTCTAAGCTGCTTTAAATATCTCTCATCCGTGGTGATTCCAGGCACAAGCACATGACGTATCCACATTTTTTTACCGTTTTTTGAGAGATATTGTGCCATATCAAGAATATTCTTATTTGTCTGTCCCGTAAGCTTTTTGTGCTCCTCGTCATCTATATGCTTGATGTCCAGCATGAAGAGATCTGTATATTTCATCAGCTCATTAAATTTGCCGAAAAACGGTTCTTCCACGGTAAACGGATTTCCTGATGTGTCAAGGCATGTGTTTACACCTTTTTCCTTTGCAAGCTTAAATAGCTCTGTGACAAAGTCTATCTGCAAAAGTGCTTCACCTCCGCTTACTGTGATGCCGCCTGTTTGCTTCCAGTACGCTTTATAGCGCATGGCGGTCTTTAGCACCTCCTGCGGTGTCATCAGCTTTGCACCGTCATTTTCGCCGCATTTGGCCCATGTATCCGGGTTGTGGCAGTATTTACAGCGCATATTGCAGCCCTTCAAAAATACTATATATCTCACTCCCGGGCCGTCTGCTGAGCCAAAGCTTTCTACCGAGTGTACTCTTCCTAGTGTTTCTCCCATGTTTTACCTCCTTCAGGTTGTTGTTGCTGCTACTTTTATTTTATGGTACGGAATTTTCGGCCCCCCGCCGACCGGGACTTTTCAATGCTCAGGTTCTTCGGGCTAAGAGGCTGTATGAATTATGATTTAGGTTTTCTATGCTTGACGCGACCGGCTTTTACGCGCCTTCCATGGCGCATAACGCCTTGCCCCTGCGTCCATGCATGGGCATCGCTGGCTGTGTTCATAATTCTAACAGCCTCTAAGCCCTGCGAAATTCGCATTGCAAAGTCCCGGTCGGCGGGGTGCCGAAAATTCCTTACGCTGTGGTGTTATTTAGTACATATACAGTTTATTTGGAAATCAGAATATGCAGGCACTTGGCCTGCACATTCTGGAATATCTATAATTGTATATTAACTCTGTAAATTTATACCACATACATAATATATGGCATATCCTAATATGATCTACGAATTGCTCCGTTGTCCTGCAACTTACGCAATTCTACAACCATTCGCAATCCGCTTCTTTTCTTACGAAAATCGCTTCTTGCTCATGTTTGTTCGGGTCACAAGAGCATACTACTCTTTCTGCAAGCAGAATCGTAGTACACTCTGTGACACCTTAGATCATATTACATTCTCTCGTGGCATGTACGTGAGATTACATCGAGCTGCTGCTCTCTTGTGAGGTCGATAAACTTAACTGCGTATCCTGATACTCGGATTGTGAAGTTTGCGTACTCCTCCTTCTCAGGATGCTCCATTGCATCGATGAGTTTCTCTTTACCGAATACATTTACATTGAGGTGATGTGCACCCTGATCGAAGTATCCGTCCATTACGTTTACAAGGTTGTCTATTCTCTCTCTCTCGTTGTTTCCGAGTGCTCCCGGGTTGATGGTCTGTGTATTTGAGATTCCATCAAGTGCCCACTCATATGGAAGCTTTGTGAGTGAGTTTAAGGATGCGAGAAGTCCATTCTGCTCTGCGCCGTATGACGGGTTTGCTCCAGGTGAGAGTGGTTCTCCGGCTTTACGTCCGTCAGGCATTGCTCCTGTAGCTTTTCCGTATACTACGTTTGATGTAATTGTAAGGATTGATGTTGTAGGCTCTGAATCACGGTATGTGTGATGCTTCTTTAACTTTTCCATGAATGTCTTAAGAAGCCATACACCGATTTCGTCCGCGCGGTCATCATCGTTTCCGTATTTAGGGAACTCTCCCTCAATTTCGAAATCCTTTGCCAGTCCGCTCTCGTCACGTACTACTTTAACCTTTGCATATTTGATTGCTGAAAGAGAATCGATTACGTGTGAGAATCCTGCGATTCCTGTTGCGAATGTTCTCTTTAAGTCTGTATCCATGAGTGCAAGCTCTGCTGCCTCATAGTAGTATTTGTCATGCATGTACTGGATAAGGTTTAATGTATTTACATAGATATCTACTAACCAGTCCATCATCTTGTCGTATTTCGCCATTACCTCGTCATAGTCAAGGTACTCTGCTGTGATAGGTGCGTAGTTTGGTCCTACCTGCTCACCTGATTTCTCATCAACACCACCATTGATAGCGTAGAGGAGACATTTTGCAAGGTTTGCACGTGCTCCGAAGAACTGCATCTCTTTACCTGTCTGTGTTGCAGATACACAGCAGCAGATTGCATAATCATCGCCCCATACCGGCTTCATTGCGTCATCGTTCTCATACTGGATTGAGCTTGTCTCAATTGAGATGCGGGCTGCATAATCCTTGAAGGTCTGAGGAAGCTTTGATGAGTAGAATACTGTGAGGTTTGGCTCCGGTGCAGGTCCCATGTTCTCTAATGTATGGAGGAAACGGAAGTCTGTCTTTGTAACCATTGAACGTCCGTCCACACCTGTTCCTGCCACGTCAAGTGTTGCCCATACAGGATCACCTGAGAATAACTGATTGTATGAAGGGATACGTGCAAATTTAACCATACGAAGCTTCATTGTAAAATGGTCGATGAGCTCCTGTGCTTCCTGCTCTGTGAGGATGCCCTTGTCCATATCTCTCTTGATGTAGATATCAAGGAATGTAGATACACGTCCTACTGACATTGCTGCACCATTCTGTGTCTTGATTGCTGCAAGGTATCCGAAGTATAACCACTGAACTGCCTCTTTTGCGTTTGTCGCAGGTCTTGAGATATCGTATCCGTAAATCTCTGCAAGCTTCTTCATCTCCTCAAGACATTTAATCTGCTCTGCGATTTCCTCTCTTAAACGGATAACATCATCTGTCATCTGTCCACAGCCACAGTTTGCCTTATCCTTCTTTTTCTCCTCGATGAGGTAATCAATTCCGTATAATGCTACTCGACGGTAATCACCCACGATACGTCCACGGCCGTATGTGTCAGGAAGACCTGTAAGGATCTTTGCGTGACGAACCTTCATCATCTCAGGTGTGTATGCATCGAATACTGCTGTGTTGTGTGTCTTATGATATTTTGTGAAAATCTCCTTAAGCTTGTCGCTTACATCGTAACCATATGTCTCAGCAGCCTGTACCGCCATCTTGATTCCACCGTAAGGCATGAATGCTCTCTTTAACGGCTTATCTGTCTGAAGACCTACAATCTGCTCGAGGTCCTTTAATGACTCATCTATATATCCAGGGCCGTAAGCTGTGATTCCTGTTACAACCTCTGTCTCCATGTCAAGAACTCCGCCCTTGGCACGCTCTTCTTTCTGTAATTTCTGGAGTGCGTCCCACAGCTTGTTTGTAGCATCTGTCGGATCAGCTAAAAAGCTCTCGTCTCCGTCGTATGGAGTGTAGTTGTCCTGAATAAACTGACGGACGTTGATTTCCTCTTTCCAAAGACGTCCTTCAAATCCATCCCACTCTTTCATTTCTATCATTGTAATATCCTCCTTAAAATGTGTGAATGTTACTTCGTTTGATTAGTTTTGTTTAACTGTGGTTAGTATATACTCACTACAGCATTTTTGTCAATATCCATGTTGTTTCTTTTGAGATACATTTCCTGGTTATTTATACAACTATGGCTGATTTTATAATCAAAAAGAGCCAACTGTCCGGGTTTATCGCCCAGACGGTCGGCTCTTATTTGTTATATTTCATGTGGTTATTCCACTTATCCGTCAGTCATATAACACGTTCATAGTAGACTATTTTTCTCAATAAAGCAATAGTGTTTTAGAACTATTTTTATTCTTTTCTATTCCGCACGAACCGCCCAGCGCATCTTCGTGGACCTGGCACGTCCGTTCTGAGCACATTCCTGTGCTGATGGGCGAATCACATCCTTGGAATAGTCGCTGTATATTCCTGCTTTATATCCTGCCTTGAGTGCCTTTTTGACCAGCTTGTCCTCTCCTGAATGAAAGGTAAGGATGGCAGCTCTTCCGCCGGGCTTTAATGCTCCCGGAAGCTTTTCCATAAACTCATATAGTACCTCAAACTCATGGTTTACGTCTATGCGAAGCGCCTGGAATGTGCGCTGACAGGTCTTTTTGATGATGTCCTTCTTATCCTTTTCAGGCAGAAAATCAAGTGTCTGTTCTATAATGTGACGAAGCTTTGTGGTCGTATCTATGCGGTTGCCCTTCCTGATTTCGTCTGTGATTGCCTTTGCAAGCTCCTCGCAATACGGCTCATCTGAGTTCTCATAGAGCATACCCGAAAGTTCCTCACGGGATATATTATCAAGACGCTCTGCCGCACTGATACCGGCATTTGGATTAAGACGCAGATCCAATGGTCCATCCACCTTAAACGAAAATCCACGCTCAGGATTATCTATCTGCATTGATGAAACTCCCAGATCGGCAAGTATGAAATCAAAGCCTCCTACTTCCTTTGCAATCTCATCTATTGTGCAGAAGTTCTGAAGCTTTATGGTGAGAATATCCTCTCCAAAGCCGGCTTCAGCGAGACGCTTTTTTGTCTTTTCAGACTCGATTGGGTCAACATCTGTAGCAAACATATGTCCCTGTCCTTCAAGCTTTTCAAGCATTGCCCTTGTGTGGCCACCGTATCCGAGTGTGGCATCAAAGCCTGTCTGTCCCGGCTTTATGTCCAGAAAATCTATGATTTCTTTTACCATTATAGATATGTGCATGCCCGCAGGGGTATTTCCCTTGCTGATGACATGCTCAATTGTATCCTTGTATTTCTCCGGATTTAACTCCTTGTATTTTTCCTCAAATTTTTTGGGATATTTTCCGCTATAATGCACGCGGCGCTTGTGCTGTTTTTCTTCGCTCATTTTATGCTCCGTTTCATTCTGGGTTAGAACTGTTACGCTTAATTAAAAATTATACAACAACCTCAAGTATTTTTTTACCATCGTATTCCAGTTCATTCACACCGATCTGTTTATTTTTATTGAAGTTAAAGCTCAGAAGATATCCTCTATCTTCTTTGTAGTAATCTAAATAGTCAAATAGCTGCTTTTGTCCTCTCAGATTATACTCATTTCCATGCCATATTTTCAGTTCAATAATAAATCTTTTTCCTTTATAGTCAACTATAACATCAGTGCGGCGATTATCTCTGGTTCTTGCCTCTACATAATAATTCCCGGTTCCGTTTATTATAGGTTTCAGATATAAAAGGAACAATTTTCTGCCATTTTCCTCGATAAATTTATGATCATTCTCCGTGTATATTTCTTCAAAATATTCATAGAATTTTTTCATGACCAAATCCATCTGCAGCATATCAGATGCTATATACTGATTTCTGTTTGAAGCAGCATCTATATATAGCTTGTCATTCACCGCCATCTCAGACAAAAATGTATCATAAAGCTGTGTCTCAAATATTCTGTTCGCAACTGCAACGATACCATTTCTGTCCTTCAAAAATCCAAATGTAACCCCAAGATCTATTATCGGATTTTCTCTCTTGAAAGGAAAATCTATTCCATCGAAAAGTATCTTTTGAAGCATATCTTTTAATGCCGGATAATCAAGCAGCTTCTTAGTCATATCATCAAACAAAGTATTAGGTTCTTTCAGAAGAAGCTTTATTGCCTGTAAAAGACCGGTTTTCGTCCATGCCTTTTTTTCATCTGCGTCTTTTTCATATGATGCAATTCTTTCATCTGTCAACTGGCATATTCGCGACACCAGATACGGATAACCTGATGTATAATCATATATTATTGATGCAATCTGTCCTATATCCATGCCCGTATTATGATCTCTCTCATAATCCTCAAGCATAGATTTTATATCGTTTATGTTAAAACTCATATCCATAGAAAAATCAACAGCTATATTCCATGGACTGTTATATTTTGTTTCTTCCTGCGGATGTATCTTTAATTTTAAAGATTTTACATCATAAACACCTGCCAGTATCACTGACTGAAATGTGATGTCTTTTCCCTGTTGACATTTCAGATATTTTTCTCTGAGCAGTCCTAAAAATGACAAAAAAATCTGATTATCTGAGCTTTTATCAACCTCATCTATCATAAGCACAACTTTTTTATTGCTGGCTTTGCATAGCTTGGTAATCTTCATTCCCAATGAACGCAGGGGAAATTTATCTGATAGCGGTTCATTCCACTCTTCAATAATAATCTCCGAAACGTTCTGATTTTTCAGACATTCCGCAATATCCATCATCAGTCCCTCCGCCAGAGTTCCCAGCGATGCAAAATACTCATCTACCGCCTCAAAGCTAAGACTGATAACCAGATAATCACTTTTAAGCCTCTGTTCGAGCATATAGAGCGTGGTCGTTTTTCCATATTGTCTGGCACGGTTTATTGTAAAATACTGACCTTTATCAATATAGTCATGAATAATCATGTCTACTCTGCCACTTATATCAACCATATAATTTTTTGCCGGTATACATGTTCCGGTAACGCAAAACCGCTTTGACATGTGTGCCCCTCCATACTCATAAAAATATGCCATACCTTTGTTACCGGTCACACTGTAATGTGAACAGTAGCAAGATTTCCTTAATAGCTACAGTATAACTTTTATTTCATTTTTCCGCAAGATAATGACTTACATTCCTATACCATCTGCACGAGCCACACGTCGCTTTTCACCATGAAGTATCCGATGACTACCTTTATCAGCTCTGTGGCCTGCACGAGGAAGTACACCGCTACTATGCCAAGTGCTGTGTATTTGGCGAGCACAAATGCCACCGGCACCACTATCACCCACGTAAATACGGAGTCAAACAGAAATGTAACCAGTGTCTTGCCGCCTGAGCGGAGTGTGAAATATGACGAATGTGTAAATGCACAAAACGGCATAATTATCGCTGATACCGCTATGAAGCTTGTTGCGAGTGACTTGATTTCATCTGTTGTGTTATATATCTGAGGGAAAAATCCTCCTACCAGAAGCATGACCGCCGCCATTATAGAACAGCAGAACACACTGAACACTATCATCTTGTTATCCGCATCCTTTGCCTTTTCAAGCTCACCGGCTCCAAGATACTGCCCTACAACTATACTGATGCATGCGCCAAGCTGTATAAACACGATATTGAAAAGGTTTGTTATCGTTGTCGCAATGTTTAAACCTGCGATTACCGAGAGCCCACGTACTGAATAGCACTGTGTAACCGTTGTCATGCCTGCTGCCCAAAAAAGCTCATTGAGCATGAGTGGCAGTCCCTTGATGAATATAGTCTTAAACTCACCAAACGGCATTCCTATTCCTCTGTAAGCGCCCTCGAGATATCTGTTCCTATCCCTGTTTTTATGCGCCCACAGCACAACTATTATTGTCTCAATATATCGCGACATCACCGTGGCAATAGCGGCTCCCGCCACACCCAGCTTTGGTATCGGTCCTATTCCGAAGATGAGCAGAAAATCAAGCACCGCATTGCTTCCAACTGATGCAAAGCTTGCAACCATCGGTACAAAAGTCTGTCCTGTTTCCTTTATGTTTGTCGCATAGGCCTGTGTCACCGCAAACGGTATGAGACCTATCATAACAATTTCCAGATATTCCTTTCCATATGCCAGTGCTACCTCCGTGGCACCGTTTCCTGCCGTATCTGTCAGATAAAGTGATATTAAACCTGTTCCGTTCGTGATAAACAGTGTCATCGCTATTGCTGTAACAAGCAGCGCTGCATACAGCTTGAATCTGAAGGAATACATATGCCCCTTATGATTTCCCTTGCCAAAATACTGTGCTCCGAATATACTTGCCGCTGACACCGCCCCAAACACAGCCAGATTGTACACAAATATGAGCTGGTTTACGATTGCTACTCCTGACATCTGCTCTGTACCAAGCTGTCCTACCATAATGTTGTCCAGAAAGCTTACCAGATTTGTGATTGCATTCTGGATTATCATTGGTATGGCCAGCATGAGATAGCGCTTATAAAATGCTTTGTCTCCTATATATTTTTGTCTGAATTTATGCATGTTTGTCCCCCTTTCGATTTCTCCATGGTTCTTTCGTGCAATGTTACTATTCTACTACGTCAGACTTTATTTTTCAAATATTTTATGTATTTTTCCTTAACTTATTTTAGAGTTGGAAAATTTAATTGAATAACGTGTTTAAAAAAACGGTTGTAACTCAATTTACAGCCGTTTTATTTTAAATTTTTCATTTCAAATCTCAAGTTATCTGATATAATGAGCGTAACGAATTATATCACATAAACATACCTATAATCATTCAGGAAGGAAATAATATGTCAAAAAGATTTAACACAACCGCAGTGTGTATCCCATCTGAGCATTACATGGTAAACATCGATAACCGTTTAAAACAGATAAAACAGCTTGTCGATGAAAACAAATATTTTACCATCAATCGTGCAAGACAATATGGAAAAACCACCACTCTGCGTGCGTTATACCGCTACCTGAAAAGTGAATACTATGTTGTGCTTATGGATTTTCAAACATTTGGAAGTCTTGATTTTGAGTCTGAACATACTTTTGCAATCGCGTTTGCAAATTCCTTTGTCAGGTTATTTCTCCGCAATGATCAGGCTCTTGATAATCCGGTAAATCCGTTATCAAAGCTGACTACTGACTCACAGAATGAGAATTTTTCTTTGCGAATATTGTTCAATGATTTAAATTATATATGCTCTGTTTCTGATAAACCGATCGTACTAATGATAGATGAAGTCGACAGTGCCGCAAACAATCAGGTATTTTTAGATTTTCTGTCACAGCTTCGAGCCGGATATATTGACAGGGATTTAGAACCGACTTTTAAATCCGTAATACTCGCCGGAGTCTATGACATAAAAAATTTAAAACATAAACTCAGAAACGACGATGAGCACAAATACAACAGTCCATGGAATATTGCAGCCGATTTTAATATTGATATGAGTTTTTCACAAAAGGATATCTGCGGAATGCTTTCAGACTACGAGGATGATTATCATACCGGCATGGACATTGAGCATATATCCGGTCTGATTTATTCTTATACATCCGGATATCCTTATCTCGTCTCACGAATATGCCAGATAATGGATGAAAAGCTGCCCGAAAAATATACATCAAAGCATGATATATGGACTGTTTATGGATTTAATTCTGCCATTAGGATTTTATTATCCGAAAAAAACACTCTATTTGAATCACTAAGTGAAAAGCTTAATTCATATCCAGGTCTTTCTGATATGCTAAAAACTCTTTTATTTACCGGCAAAAGCATATCCTACAATTACTATGAAGAGTCAATAAATATCGCTACAATATTTGGCTTTGTAAGAGATAATAACGGAGTACTTGTAATTTCAAACAGAATTTTTGAAACATGGCTTTATAATTTATATCTTTCCACTGCCGAAATGCAGCAAACTGATATCTATAAGGCTTCTTTGCAGGACAAGAGTCAGTTCATTGTAAATGGACATCTGGATATGAAACATATCCTCGAAAAATTTGTTATCCATTTTCATGATATATTTGGAGATAAGAATGATAAATTTTTGGAGGACGAGGGCAGACGTTACTTTTTATTGTATCTGCGTCCTATTATAAACGGCACCGGAAACTATTATATCGAAGCTCACACCAGAGACTTACGCAGAACCGATATCATCGTCGATTACCTTGGAAACCAATATATTATTGAAATGAAAATTTGGCATGGTGAGGAATACAATAACCGCGGTGAAAAGCAACTAGCTGATTATCTTGACTTGTATCATTCCAATACCGGATATATGCTCAGCTTCAACTTCAATAAAAACAAACATATCGGCGTACATGAAATAATGATAGATGATAAAAAAATCATCGAAGCTGTTGTATAATAACAGTACTATTTTCCAATAATTAAAGCTCCCGGCTGACAACACTATTTGTGCTGTCACTCGGGAGCTCTTAATTTAATTTTTTATTATAGTTTTACTTTTTATGTCAATATCCTGTTTATTTGTTTACTGCCGGTTCATATCCTGTGTTTCCTGATACTTTCTGATTACGAAAAACATGGTAGTTCCATCACCCTCTTTACTGATAGCCCATATCTTGCCGCCGTGATCCTCTATAATCTTCTTTACGATGGAAAGTCCTATGCCACTGCCTCCCGTGGCCGAATTTCTCGACGCATCCGCTCTGTAAAATCTGTCAAAAATATATGGCATATCTCTCTGGTCGATTCCTCGTCCATTGTCCTCGATTTCAACCTGTATAAAGTCACCAACATCATTTATCCTGATATCTATATAGCTTTGTGTCTTGTTCATATACTTCACCGAATTGCCGACTATATTATTAATCACACGGCGAAGCTGCTCCGGATCAGCAATGATAAGCACGTTGCCATCCACATGATTCTCATATGAAAGCCTGATATTTTTTGCCTCAAGATCGAGTCCTATTTCCTCAACACAGTCGTTAAAATAATCTGTGACATTTATCTTCGCAAAATTGTATGGAATCCTGTTCGTGTCAATCTTCGAGTAAAGTGTCAGCTCATTAATGAGCTTATCCATATCGTTTGCCTTATTGTAAATGGTTCTGACGTATTTATCGACCTTTTCAGGGGTGTTTGCCACTCCGTCAATTATGCCCTCGGCGTAGCCCTTTACCGCAGTAATAGGAGTCTTTAAATCATGCGCGATATTGCTTATTAACACTCTGTTTTCAGACTCATTCGTCACCTTTTCCTCGGCATTTTTCTTGAGGCGGGCACGCATCTGCTCAAACGCAGTACACAGCTCGCCAATCTCTCCGTCGCTCGGACTCGTCTCAAGCTCAAAGTCCAGATTGCCATCCTTGATATTTTCAGCGGCAATACGCAGCCTCTCTATCGGTGTGATGATACTCCTGTATATCCACACTATAAGCATGGCAGCCGTAGTAAGAAGTATAAATACAAGTGCAAATGCTCCCTCTATCAAAACAGTCCTGACCTCGGGAATCACGCACGCAGTTGATGTCACTATGTAAAGACTCGCCTCGTCACCATCACTGTCACGAAAATTAAGCTGCTTTATGAGCACCTTGTCATCACTGTCCATATAGCTGCTCACATCAGAGCTGCTATGCTTATTGGATATTCGCGGAAGCTTTCTCAAAATATCATCATTGTCAATTCCACCATTGAAAATGAGCTCTCCTTCACTTTTCACTATGAGATATGAATACTTCTTCTCCAGCTTCTTATTTATCTTAGTCAGATAATCACTATCAAGAAGCTTGGATGGTTCTATGAGCGATGTCTTCTCGAGCTCATCATATGTGTGCCCTGTCACCTTGTTCAGAAACTGCACCGTGTCAGTGAGTGCGAGCATGCCCGCATCCTCCATGCCATATGTCTTGTTTATGGCCTTTAGCTGAATATTATTGAAACCCACAAGCACTATACTGGTGAGCACAACAGGCACAAAAATAATTATGCAGAATGATATAGCAAGTTTTGTTTTTATCTTCATAGTATTCTCCATTTGAATAAATTAATAAGCCACTTTATATATACAACAAGGACATATCCTTTCTCATTTGAATTTGATATGTCCTATTAATACTACAATATCTACTATAATTTTATAAAAATCACTACAACTTAAATCTGTATCCCACACCCCAAATAGTCTCAATGTACTGAGGCTTTGCAGTGTTCATCTCGATTTTCTCACGAATCTTCTTGATATGTACAGTGACTGTCGCGATATCTCCTACCGAATCCATATTCCAGATTTCCTTGAAGAGCTCCTCCTTGGTAAACACATGGTTTGGATTCTCCGCAAGAAATGTGAGCAGGTCAAATTCCTTTGTGGTAAACTGCTTTTCCTCTCCGTTTACCCACACACGGCGAGCTGTTTTGTCAATCTTGATACCACGAATCTCAACGATATCATTTTCAGGTGCAGCGCTTCCAATGAGACGCTCATATCTGGCCAGATGAGCCTTTACCCTGGCAACAAGCTCTGATGGTGAAAATGGCTTTGTGACATAATCATCTGCGCCGAGTCCGAGTCCTCTTATCTTGTCGATGTCATCCTTCTTGGCTGAAACCATGAGTATCGGTGTGTTCTTTTTCTCACGAATCTGTTTGCAAATCTCAAATCCATCAATTCCAGGCAGCATAAGGTCAAGAATAAACAAATCAAAATCCTCCGCCAATGCCCTTGCGAGACCGCTTGTGCCATCATTCTCCACCTCTACCTCAAAGCCACTCAGCTCCAGGTAATCCTTCTCAAGATCAGCAATTGCAACCTCATCCTCTACTATCAAAATTCTGCTCATATCCGTTCCTCCTCAAAATTTATTCGTTATCGTCTGCCTATAGATATGTTTATAGTTACATTTAAAATTTTATTATTCGCGTATCACTTATACCTTCGATATGTTACCTGATAATCTCAGATTATTATAAATCATTATAATCCTCATTTGATTAATCTCTTACGACTAAACCATATATAAAAAAGCCATGGAAACCGACTCAATGTCAGTCCCATGACTTAATTATATCATATATCCGATAACTTCTGTCTAAATTTTCTCTAAATTCTTTCTAAGAAATATAATGTATACTATCCGGCACTCACAACCTAAAAAGCGCGAAGCCCCACATATTGTTTAGAGATATTTCTTGAGGTCCTCAACCTTATCAAGTGCCTCCCAAGGCAGCTTGATATCTGTACGTCCGAAGTGTCCGTATGCTGCTGTCTGGCGGTAAATAGGTCTTCTGAGATCAAGCATCTTGATGATTCCTGCCGGACGAAGGTCGAAATTCTCTCTTACGATTTCAACAATTCTGTCATCTGCAAGCTTTCCTGTGCCGAATGTATCAACCATGATAGATGTTGGCTGTGCAACACCGATAGCATATGAAAGCTGAATCTCACATCTGTCAGCAAGTCCTGCTGCTACAAGGTTCTTTGCTACGTATCGTGCTGCGTATGCTGCTGAACGGTCTACCTTTGTACAGTCCTTTCCTGAGAAAGCTCCGCCGCCGTGACGTGCATATCCACCGTAGGTGTCTACGATAATCTTACGACCGGTGAGACCTGCATCTCCGTGTGGTCCACCTATTACGAAACGTCCTGTAGGATTGATAAAGAACTTTGTCTTATCGTCAATCATTTCCTTTGGAAGAATTGGATCAAATACATATTTCTTGATGTCCTCATGGATCTGCTCCTGGGTAACATCCTCGTCGTGCTGTGTTGAAAGTACAACTGCCTCAAGTCTTACCGGCTTTCCTGCCTCATCGTACTCTACTGAAACCTGTGTCTTTCCGTCTGGACGAAGGTATGTAAGTGTGCCGTCTTTTCTAACCTTTGTGAGCTGGAATGCAAGCTTGTGAGCGAGTGCGATTGGGTATGGCATGTACTCCTCCGTCTCATTTGTAGCATATCCAAACATCATTCCCTGATCTCCGGCTCCGGTGTCGAGGTCGTCTGTAAGGTCGCCCTCTTTGGCCTCGAGTGCCTTGTCAACTCCCATGGCGATATCAGCAGACTGCTTGTCGATTGAAACCATTACTGCACATGAGTTTCCGTCGAGTCCCTTCTTTCCGTCATCATATCCGATCTCAAGTGCTGTTTTTCTGACGATTGCAGGAATATCAAGCTGTGCCTTTGTGGTAATCTCTCCTGTTACAAGGATGAAGCCTGTACAGCTTGCTGTCTCACATGCGACACGGCTCATCGGGTCCTGCTGTATGCATGCATCAAGGATGGCATCTGATACTGCATCGCAGAGCTTATCCGGATGTCCCTCAGTTACTGATTCTGATGTAAATAATAATTTCTCCATTAATTATCTGTTGCTCCTTTCATACTATGTGACCAATATTTTTCCAATAAAAAAACCACTTACTTTAAATAAGTGGATTAAAATTAAGATAATAAAAATCCTCTTATTGTTCGATTACTCGCTCAGGTTGGCACCTTCCTGTTTTCTAACGGGGTTGCCGTGACTTCATAGATCCTTTGTATCTCCATCACTCTGAATAAGAGAAGTTACAATATAGAATTTTTCAAATCTCTGTGAGCTATATTACTACCACATGATATATATGTCAAGTACCATTTTCGATACAATTTTTATGCTATCGCGCACCACTTTGTCCGTTCGCTGTCATATCAAGCTTTGAGAGTGAAGGTTTTACAAAGTACAATACAAAGTTCCTGCTTTTGTTTTTGAAAAAAGGGTTACGGAGTAGTTACTCAAAAAAATTATAAAATAACCAAAAATAAGAACCGTACATCTACAGTAAGATGCTGCCGGTTCTTATTTTATATATACCTATCTATTACGATACCTTGAGTATGAACTTCTGAAGCTCCTTCTCATCCTCTACCCTGGCAATCTTTGCGCCAATCTTTGTAAGCTTCTCCTCGAGTGCCTCATAGCCTCTCTGGATATAGTAGATATCATCAACCACTGTGATGCCCTCTGCTGCAAGACCTGCTATAACCAGTGCAGCTCCTGCTCTTAGGTCAGGTGCATTCACTCTGGCACCTGTGTATCTTTTCACACCGCTGATGATTGCTATATTGCTCTCTACCTTTATATCAGCTCCCATTCTGGTGAGCTCGTCAACATACTTGAAACGATTCTCAAATATGCTCTCTGTCACTGTACTGGTGCCCTCAGCGATACCCAAAAGCACCGCCATCTGTGGCTGCATATCTGTCGGGAAGCCCGGATATGGAAGTGTGGTGACCTGTGTATGCTTTAAATGTCCGTCTGATATTACTCTGACTGAGTCATCAAACTCCTCTACCTGGCAGCCCACCTCCAAAAGCTTTGCTGTGGTGGCCTCAAGATGCTTTGGAATGACATCCTTTACCAGCACGTTGCCTCCTGCTGCCGCAACTGCAAACATGAATGTACCGGCCTCAATCTGATCCGGAATGACAGAATACTCTGTAGCATGTAATTTCTCCACACCTACAATTCTGATGACATCGGTTCCTGCGCCCCTGATATTTGCTCCCATGCTATTTAAGAAGTTTGCCACGTCAACGACATGAGGCTCCTTAGCCGCATTCTCGATAACAGTCTTGCCATCTGCCATGGCTGCAGCCATCATGATATTGATTGTGGCACCTACAGAAACCTTATCCATATATATGTGTGTGCCCTTAAGCTCCTTTGCCCTGGCGATGACAAGGCCATGAGCTATGTCTATGTCCGCTCCCATGGAGCGGAAGCCCTTCATATGAAGGTCAATCGGCCTGCTTCCGATATCACAGCCTCCCGGAAGCGCAACCTCTGCATGCTTGTATTTTCCAAGTAATGCACCAATTAAATAATATGATGCCCTGATTCGTCTGATGAATTCATTATCGACATTTACGCCCCTGATAAATGAACCGTTTATCTTTACCTTGTGTATATCCACGCGCTCCACATGTGCGCCGATTTCTTCGATTGCCTGAAGTAAGACATTGATATCCCTTACATTTGGCAAATTATCTATTGTTACAGTCTCGTCTGTCATTATGGCAGCAGCCAAAATAGCAAGCGCAGCATTTTTAGCCCCACCAATCTCAACTTCACCGTATAAAGGATTTCCACCTTTGATTACGTACTGTTCCATATTCCACCTCTATGAATTCAGGAGTATACTTCCTCCTAATATACTATTCTCAATTTACACTATTGTTATACATCCAACTACAAATTTCATTTATGACGACGTATTTAAGCCGCCATTTGTGCCGGTGCTGCTTTTAATAAATGACGCAGCAGCTACTATTATCTAATCATATCACGATAAATAAGCACTATAATTCAAGTGCCTCTACCAGCTTCTCTACTGTCTGCTCCACATCAAGCCCCTCCTCGGAAACCTCGATGTCTGCATACTGCTCATACAATTTTGAGCGCTCCTCAAAAAGGGTCTCTAAAGTCTGCCCTTCCTTTAATACTACACCTCTACCCTTTATATCTGCAAGTCGTTTTTCCAAAATAGCATAAGAAACCTTGAGATACACAACTCTGCCTATCTCCTTAAGATGCTCCATGGCCTCTTTTCCGTATACAACCGAACCGCCTGTAGCTATAATGGCCCTATCAGCCCTGATAGAGGCATTGACACGGTTCTCTACCTCTATAAATCCGTCCGTGCCCTTTTCCTCAATTATCTCGTGCAGAAGCTTTCCCTCCTGCTCCTGTATCAGTAAATCCGCATCCAGGAAGCTGTATCCAAGCACCTTTGCAAGTATTACGCCTATGGTACTCTTTCCAACTCCCGGCATGCCTATAAGTACAATATTAGTTTTCTGTTCCATCTACTGCCTCAGTATTCTCTGTATCTGTACTATTGGTGCTTTCTGACTGCTGTGTGCTCTCTGTAGCACTTGTGTCTGCCGCCTTATCGTCCTTCTTGGTAGTAGTAAAATAATTGTGAATCTTGATCTTGTCAAGCTGCTTCTGCTTTACAGACCATTTTTCATCATCCTGCCATCCTGAAAGGATGCCATTGTAATATTTGTCCTCTTTATTGCCCTTTACGGTTTTTCTGTTTGACTCTGTTGCTTCCTCATCGGTCTTTTTGTCGAGCCTTACGATATAGTAAGTGCTGTCTGTGGTGATGAGGTCTGAGGTCTGTCCCTCCTCGAGGGAATTGAGTGCATCCACAACGCTCTGATCAAGATTGTTTGCAGTGTATACACTGTCCTTTGTCTTGCTGTCCGATGACTCTGAGCTCTCTGTAGACTCTGTGTCATCTGATTTCTTATCTGAATCAACTGTCTTCTCCGCATTCGGATCAACATATGTGGCGTATGTGCCTGTTGTGGCTGTAGTGCCTGCTGCCTTGGCTGCATCCTCTAAGGATGATCCGCCTGCAAGCGCCTCTACCACTGCATCTGCCTGTGCCTTTATCTGTGCTGACTGCTCATCTGTATATGTCTGATACTGGTAATTAGAGTCATATGCACCCTTGTAATCGAGCTTCACAATGGTGTATGCAGCCATATTGGCTTCCTCATCCGTCACGCTTGAATCAGCATTTTTGATGATTGCAGCATACATCTTACTCTTTATGAGGCGAAGCTCTAAATATTCCTCGACAATCTCCTCTGTAGCACTCATCTCGTCTATCACATCATCGGAATTTGCCTTCATAAACTTCTCTGCGGCCTTTTTGATTTTCTTTTTCTCATCATCAGAAACCTCTACATCGTAATCTGACTGATGTGCCTTTAATGTGTAAAGCTCATGAGCCTCCTCGATAGCATTTTTCTTCCATGTCTCAAGCAAAGTATCATTGCCTGATACTGTCTTGTCCCAGTAGCCCTCGCCCATGTACTGTATATACATGTCATCATAACCGGCCTCCTGGTATCTTATCATAAAATTAACAAGCCCGAGCTTGATATCCTCTTTATTTAATGTCGCAACTGTTGCGTTTTTATTTATTGTACATCCTGTAAAAGCTGTAACTGAGAGTGTTGCAACTAATAACATGGCTATTACTTTTTTCGTTTTCATTATATCTATCCTCTTTAAAATTGGTATAGTATCGCTCGTATATTATAGAGCTTTTCAGACTTGCTGGCAAGCATTTTCTAAACTTTGTAAATTATCGTCAATTTCGCGTAAAGCAAGGGGCTTTTCCTATGCTATATGCTACATGATTCCAAAATTCGGGTAACTATTCAGCCGAAATCAGTTCCTTACGCATTTGCGAAATCAGTTCCTCCACCACATCAAGCACATCCCGCTTCTTTGCCACGCTGCCATTTTTTAAATCAAATGTGAAATATGGGTTTTCTGCCATATTGAATTTGAGTGAGGATTTATGCTGGGCAATAAGCTCCGGTATCTTCTCCGGATTTATCCTTGCCCGTTCAAACATGGTAAGCTTTATCAATGAGCCTGTCTGCTTTATCTCAGTGATATATACAGCATGTGCCAGCGCCTTGAGCCTTGCCACGCGAAGCAGGCTGAGCACAGATTTTGGTGGTTCGCCAAACCTGTCTATAAGCTCCTCGAGCATCTCATCCTTCTCTTCCTCTGTCTCTATGCCCGCAATACGCTTGTATATATCCAGCTTCTGGAATTCGTTTGCGATATAACCTGCCGGAATATAAGCATCGGTTACGATATCCACGGTCGTGTCAAATTTGTCACTGATATCCTCGATGCCCTTTGCCTCTTTTACAGCCTCGCTCAACATCTTGCAGTACAAATCGTAGCCCACTGCCTCCATGTGTCCGCTCTGCTCCGCGCCGAGCAGATTGCCTGCACCGCGGATTTCAAGGTCTCTCATGGCAATCTTAAAGCCGCTGCCAAGGTCTGAGTACTCCTTTATCGCTGCAAGACGCTTTTCTGCCACCTCTTTTAGCATCTTGTTGCGCCTGTACATGAGGAATGCATACGCAGTACGATTAGACCTGCCGACTCGTCCGCGGAGCTGATAAAGCTGTGAAAGCCCCATGTTGTCCGCATCGTGTATAATCATTGTATTGACGTTTGAGATGTCAAGTCCGGTCTCTATAATGGTCGTGGATACAAGCACATCTATTTCACCATTGATGAAACGGTACATGATGCGCTCAAGCTCCGTCTCCTTCATCTGTCCGTGCGCAAATGCAACAGTCGCATCCGGCACCAGTTCCTGCAGCTTTGCTGTTATGTCTGCTATGTCGCGCACCTTATTGTACACATAGTACACCTGTCCGTTTCTGGCAAGCTCCCTGTTAATTGCCTCTCTGACAAGCTCATCATTGTACTCCATGACATATGTCTGAATCGGTACACGGTCCATCGGCGGCTCCTCAAGCACGCTCATATCCCTTATGCCGATTAAACTCATGTGGAGTGTCCTCGGAATCGGTGTAGCAGTCAGTGTGAGCACATCCACATTGACCTTCATCTGCTTAATTTTCTCCTTGTGAGTCACTCCGAAGCGCTGCTCCTCATCGATTACCAAAAGTCCCAGATCCTTAAACTGCACATCCTTTGAGAGTATACGGTGTGTTCCGATAATGATATCGACCTCACCCTTTTTGAGCTTTTCTATCGTCTTTTTCTGCTCCGCCGGACTTCTGAAACGACACATCAAATCCACATTCACCGGAAAATCCTTCATCCTCTGCGAAAACGTATCGTAAATCTGCTGTGCCAGAATGGTTGTCGGGGCAAGATACGCCACCTGCTTGCTGTCCTGCACCGCCTTGAAGGCTGCACGGATTGCAACCTCCGTCTTGCCATAGCCCACGTCACCGCAAATCAGTCTGTCCATTATTTTATGGCTCTGCATATCAGTCTTTGTGGCTTCAATTGCAAGAATCTGATCCTCAGTCTCATCAAAAGGGAAAAGCTCCTCAAACTCTCTCTGCCACACCGTATCCTCGCCGAAGGCATAGCCGTTTTGCTGCTCACGCTGGGCGTACAGCTTCACCAGGTCTCCTGCAATCTGCTTTACCGCACCTCTCACCCTATTCTTTGTCCTGGTCCATTCCTGACCGCCAAGCTTGTTGAGCTTTGGCTTTTTTGCGTCCTTTCCGGCATATTTTTGTATCATATCAAGCTGGGTAGCGAGGATATAGAGATTGGAGCCACCCTGATACTCTATCTTGATGTAGTCCTTTACCTTTTTATCCACCTCAAGCTTTTCAATGCCGCGGTAAATACCTAGTCCGTGGTTTTCATGCACCACATAGTCCCCCACCGACAAATCGGTAAAGCTCTGTATTTTCTCACCCTCATAGGTGCGGTGACGCTTCTTTTTCTTCTGCTGCGCCCCAAAAATATCTGACTCCGTAATCACGGCAAACTTTAGGATAGGATACTCAAAGCCTCTTCTCACCTTGCCGTAGCAGACCATAATCTGCCCCTCGGAAAGCTCATGGTCGTAGTTTTCAGTGTAAAAGCATGTGATTCCCTGGTCTGTGATATCCTCTGAAAGCCTCTTTGCCCTTGTCCTTGAACCGGATAAAAGAATGACTCTGTAACCGTTTTTCTTATAGCGCTTTAAGTCCTTTATCAAAAGCTCAAAGCTGTTGTTGTATGGGCTGACGCTCTGACAGTGAATACCATAACTTCCCAGCTGGTGCAGTCCGTTTGCTTTATTATCAAGTGCAGCGAGTGCGATGCACGAATACTTTCCAAGCTTTGCCACTATCTCCTTCTCTGTAAAAAGACCGTTCATCTGCCCCGGAAGTATATATCCCATCGCAAGTCTCTGCTTCATGCTCTCTGAAAACTCAGTCTCTGTAAGCTTTCCCTGCTCTGCGCACCTGGTCAGCTCATCGAAAAATATAAGGCTGTCCGATGGATTAAAATAATCCAAAATCCCGACTCTCTCGTCAAAAAAGTACGACAAAAAAGCATCCATGCCCGCATACATGGACAGCTCTCCCCACTCCTCGGTAAGCTCGTCTGCCATCACACTCACTCTGTGAGCTTCCTCTGTCTTCATCTGCTTTCTAAGCTTGTCAGACACACGCTTTGCCTCTGCCTTAAGCTTTTCAATTCCCCCGGCCTTTTCCTCATCGCTAAGTACAAGCTCTGCCGCCGGATATATGCTCACCCGGTCAATATTTTCAATGGATTTCTGGCTCTCGCAGTCAAAATATCTGATGGTGTCTATCTCGTCTCCCCACAGCTCAATTCGGATAGGATTCTCCTCCGTCAGCGGAAAAACATCAAGAATACCACCCCTGACAGAAAACTGTCCCATCGTCTGGACCTGATACTCTTTTTCATAGCCCATTCTGATAAGAGCAGCCTGAATTTCCTTCAAATCCAAAAGCTGTCCCTGCTCAAGTGTAAGCACGTTTTCCCACATCTTTTCTATCGGCGCCATCGTATTCATCAGCGCATCAAAGGTGGTCACAAGCGTCACTCTCTCCTGCTCACGGATAGCCTTCAAAGCCCTGATGCGCTCCGCTGTCAGGAGATTGCCCCTGATATCCGACTGGTAAAAAAGCACATCCTTTGATGGATAATACACCACCTCTTTGTCAAAAAAACTGTACTCATCGTACAGTTCCTTCGCCTTCTGCTCCCCAAAGGTCACGATAAGCTTGTTTTTCCTGTGACCTCCAAAGGCATATATCATCTGTGATTTTTGCGCATCTATGCATCCCGTGACAGATATAAGTCCGGACGATTTTTCTGCCGTTTTTGTCATCTCCTCAAAGCCCGCAAGGGAAAGGAGTGGCTCTGTAAATGCTTTCACTTTCAATTCTCCATTTCTGTCTGTTCAAAATCACCTTGTCGATTTCCAGCTAGACAACGAAAATTAAGTTGTTGATACATTGAGCGAGGATGCGGTTTCGAGAGTGCATGTCAAAAAACGCAGGCGTAGCGGGCTACGTCAAGGCTTTTTGGCATGTGCTATCGGAATCGCAGACCGGTCAATATATCAATTACTTATTATTCGCTGTCTAGTTATATATGTTCATGGCCTTATCCGTCTCGCCCTGCATCATAAGAACTGCTGCATCCATCGCATGACCGATAGCTTCCTCCACCTTTGCCCTGTCCTCAGAACTGAAACGCCCGAGCACATGGTCAGCAAGATCCCAGCCCTGCGGCTTCTCTCCAACACCGACCTTGATACGGCTGAAGCCCTGTGTGCCGGTCATTGCAATGATACTCTTGATGCCATTGTGACCGCCGGCGCTGCCCTTTTTGCGGATACGGATACGCCCCGGTTCGAGCGAAATATCATCAAAAATAACGATCATTTCCTCATCCGGATCAAGCTTATAAAAATTCATTACCTCAGCAACAGACTCACCGCTTAGGTTCATGTATGTCTGCGGCTTCACAAGCAGCACCTTCATGCCCTCAATCACTCCACTGCCACAGAGCGCCTTGTGCTTTTTGTCTGTCACACTTATATTATATTTATCCGAAAGCGCATCTATCACATCAAATCCAATATTGTGTCTTGTGTGCTCATATTTTTTGTCAGGATTTCCAAGTCCTACTATAACGTACATCGTTTATCCTTTCTCTTTCTAATATTATTTTATCTACATGTCATATGCATATTGTCACATGTCATCTATGTATCTATCCAGAATCTACAATTCAAAATAAAACAAATACTGCTGGATAATTCCCGCCACACCCTTGTAGCGTTCAAAATCAAAGCCATCACTATAATATTTGTCCAAAAGCTGCTTTACATGCGTATCTATCGGAAACGCATCCACATGATGCAAACCGAAAAGGCATATGCAGTTTGCCACCTTTTTGCCAATTCCTTTGCGAGTAAGCAGGTTTTCCATCGCCTCATCATAGCTCATTTTGCGCAGATTATCAAGCCAGTCAGGATTATTAGCACCATACTCATATATTTCCTTCAGATACGGTGCCCTATAGCCAAAGCCCATGCTCCTGTCATCAAATACCTCATCCGGTACCTCAAAAGGCTTGGGAAATGTATACAGTTCTTCCCCCTCTGCACTGCCGTCTATTTTATGTCCGCACCGCCTGCAAAGTAAATCCACACTGTTTGTGATTCGCTTAATGTTATTATTCTGGGAAATCATAAATGTAACAATCATCTCCCACAAATCCTGCCTTAAAATGCGCACACCACTGCCATATGCATATGCCTCCTTCAGATGCGCGTCATCTCCGTCTGCTATAAGCTTTGCAATCCCCGCATAATCTGTATCCATATCCAGATAGCTTTTCCATATATTGTTCCAGTCTGCCTCATCACAGTCCAGCTCAAACTCATTCCCATCCTGCTTAATCCGAAGTGCCCTGTCAAATGCCACTACCGTGTATTCATTTTCTCCTGTATTCTTCCATCTGAAGCACTGACCACTGTCAGCAATCTGTTTTAAATCCAGATTATCTATTTTCGTCTTGTACATATCTGTTTGTCTATCCTCTTTTATTGTAGCTATACTCTAAAAAGCCGGTCTTTCTGTGGCTTATTGTACCACGGATAGACCGGTTTGTGTGAAATATATTTGGATTATTATACCAGCTCAGGAATTTTATAGCCTGCTTTTCTCATCGCTTTTTCAAATTCATCAAGCGACATCTCTGCCTTCTCGGCACCTCTTTTTGCAGAATAGTCTCCCTCCTGTACGGAAAGATAAATTTCAAAAAGACGGCCCTGCTGCATGCCCTCCTGAATGCCACGCTTTTTATGGTCATCCCATGCCTTACACATATTTACCACCTCTTCCTTTTCATCATACTTAATGTCAGTTCCTACAAACAGATTGATAGCTGCTACTGTCTCAACGTCAACTCTTGTAAAGGTTTCGTCTTTTGTAATTAAATCATTCAGCTTTTCCTCATCTGACGCATTTTTCAATAACTCAAACAATGGCCTGAGCCCTGTCTCGAACTTGGAAAAGTCTGTAATTTCCAGTGGATTCAGCAAATTAATCCTGTAATCATTGATGAATGGGAGTATTTCCACGTATATGATGTGTACAATAATCTCTTATATAAAAGCCGGCAAAATCCCCATCCCCCGCTTTTCTCGCAATGTTTTCACATCTGACATTTCAATTTTCCTGCTATTAACTGGTAACATAAAGCATTGAAAATTTCCATGTCTTTGTCGAAAAATGCGAAGTGGTCTGCCCTCTTCAAAGTGATACGCACCGATAAAAATATGCTGTGGTGTCGTATTTACAGAAATATAATGCTTTGAGTTGATTTTAACACAGAGAGGACATTTTGTCATCAAATTTCTGTCTAAAAGACAAGGGCATTGATACTCTATATCAACACCCTTGTTTTTATTGCTATAACCGTTCTGTGATTATTATACCAGCTCTGGTATTTTATATCCTGCTTTGCTCATCGCTTTTTCAAATTCATCAAGCGTCATCTCTGCCTTTTCGGCACCTCTTTTTGCAGAATAGTCTCCCTCCTGTACAGAAAGGTAAATTTCAAAAAGACGGCCCTGCTGCATGCCCTGTTTCATTCCTTGTTGTATTCCTTGCTTCATACCCTCCTGAATGCCAAGCTTTTTGTGATCATCCCATGCCTTACACATATTTACCACCTAAGCAGCTCTATCTGCTGTTCCAAAGCTTTGCTTATATCAAAATCCGGACTATTTATAATTGCCTTGATGTCTTTAAGAGGAAACTCCAATTCGCGAAACAGTAGTATGTGTTGAAGGCGCTCCAAATCTGCATCGTCATACAGTCTGTAGCCTGCATCGGTGTATCCCGTCGGATGAAAAAGACCAATCTTGTCATAATATTGTAGAGTGCGTATACTCACTCCGGCAAGCTTACTCACTTCATGCACTGTCATCATTACTATTTCCTCCCTTGACTTGGTGACTTTAGCATAAACTATTACGCAACGTCGGAGTCAATACTTATTTCAAAAAAATTTTGCAAATAAAATTGAATATAACAATTCTACAACTACAAATCTTCTGTTGCTTTCAATCTCTCCGTAAGACTGGAATTTGATAAGCTCCTCTAAGAGATTATGTTTCAATTTTCTTCTATGTATTTCACTACTCTATCTATATTTCCGCTTTCATATTCATCATGTGTTAATTTGAAACACTCATCCTTACTAACACTGCTGTAGTCTATATACCTAGCAATATCTTCTGGAATTAAAAACAAGTTTACTCCTTCTCGTTTCAGCGATTGTAAATCTCCGTGATTGACATCAACAATTACTTCCGCTTCCCAATTTTTTGCTTTAATTACAGACTGTAAATTTTCTTTTAATACAGCACTTCTCTTTTTTTTAAAAATATTAAAATGTCCATCATGTCCAACCTGTGAATTTCTCCCATTAGTTACATAGGGTACAATGGCTATTTTTTTTATCATTAACTTGTCCTCCTTTTCCACTTCTTATAACTTCCGATTGTTTTAATTCTTCTCAGTTCCGCCTTCTTGCCCTTCGGACAAGAAGTATCCCTCGTTCAAAGAGCTCGGTCAATTCAAATCTTCTATTGCTTTCAGTCTCTGCTGAAAACTGAAATTTTACTTTTCCTTATATTCATCTGGTATTGCTATTTGAAATGTTTCACACAACAGCATCACATCATGCACATCATTTTTATCGTGTTCATATCCCAAATGAAGCATTACCTGACTCAATGGTTCAATACAAGAAACAGTTATATCTCCAACTTTTCCAATACCGGAAAAAGTTTTTGATGGAAATATATCTCCCTCATAAACAATTCCGTCATCTGTAAATTCAAAACAATGTAAATCAATGATTCTTTGTTTATCATCTTTCCAGACAGTATGACCATCCGTTGTATAATCAGTATTTACTTCCTCAAATCCATGCTGCTTAATCACATAAATATAATCATGATAATGTTTCAGTTCAACAAACAAATCAATATCATTGTGTATTCTTGATTCTCTTTTAAGAAGTGCATCAACACCCCATCCGCCATCTAAATATACTTTAATTTCGTTTTGCAAAGCATATTTTATAATTTCACATGCATCTTCTGTACGTACCATAATCTATCCTCCAAATTCAAATCTTTGTATGCTTTCCAACTCACTAAAAGCCTGAAATTTGTCAGTCTTTCATCCTTTTTGTTATCAATCACCAATTAGCTGTAATCCATTAGGATTTAGCTGATATATTTTATCGCACACCTCTTCAATATACTTTCTATCGTGAGAAATGCTAATGACAGCCCCCGGAAATTCTCGGAGCATTTTTCTTATTACCGGGCCGGATAATGGTGAAAAATTTCTTGTAGGCTCATCCAGAATAAGAACATTCGCACCACTTAAACTCATCCTCAAAAGAAGCACTTTCGCCTTTTGTCCACCAGACAACTCCCGAATAGGATGCTCCATTTCATCTGGCGTGTATTTAAGTGAACCTAGGTATGTTCTAATTCTTGTTCTTTCTTCCTTGTCTCCGGATTTATCAAGAAAATCAACAGGAGTCATATCCAAATCAAGTATCTCTTCATAGTTTTGCGGCATATACTCTGCCTTAATATCATCTCGCTGCGAAAGTTCTTCCGCTATTTTTCTTAAAAGAGTCGTTTTTCCCACTCCATTAGCGCCAATAATACATATTTTCTCCGAGCCTCTTATTTTCAAGTTAATGTCTTCAGCCAAAATCCTTTTCTCATCCCTAGTCGTAAGTTTTGCAAGAGTATACTCTATAACTGTTTTTCCTGCCGGAATAGATGAATCTTTGTCTCCCATTTTAAAGAAAATAGCCTCCTCCTGTTCCGGCATCTCCGTCATGTTTTCATCTTCCTTTTCAAATCTTCGTTCCATAGACTTAACTGCGTGCATTTTGTCCTTCAAATTCTTTGCCACCGACGGCGCTTGTCTGGAACAATTTGCTAATGCGCTTTGCACACTCTGAGACACTCTTTGATATTTCTCATCTCGAATCTTTTTTTCCCTACGGTCACATAGTGCCCTCTGTTCTTGAAGTTCAAATTTATGAAGCCGTTCCTCCACATAGTTTCTATAGGGAAGCTTGGCCACGGTATATCTCGCTTCTGTTTTTCGCTTAATCTGCTCGATATGTATTACCATGTTGGCGGTACGCTCTATCAATGTTTCATCGTGTGAAATAAAAAGCACAATATGCTTCCATTCATTTATGGTTTTTTCCAGTAATGTAAGCGTCGCAATGTCAATATCATTTGAAGGTTCGTCTAACAATAGCACAGAAACATCGCGAATAAAAAGCCGCATGAGTTGTACCTTGACTTTTTCTCCTCCTGAAAGGCTCCCCATCATCTGACTACTGTAGAAAAAATCATTTTTTATTCCAAATTTCCCTGCAATAACAGACAGTTCTTTTGGCGTTTTCTCCCAGAATATTTCTTCCTCAGAAAAATATTCGTATACGGTTTTTTTCTTATCTTCATCGGGCATCTCTTGCGGAAGATAACCAAGACGTTCGTTTCCCATTACTCTTTCCCCATCCGCTTCTATATAGTTTTCTATAAGCGATGGATCATATATCCACTTCATTAATGTTGATTTTCCGTTCCCTTCTTCTCCAATGATAACTGCTTTATCTCCATCATTTAGCACAAGGTTGAAATCATCAAGAATTACTCTCAGGTCTTTTTTATGTGTTAAATTTAATTTCTTTATCTGTAACATAAAGTTCCTCCTTTTCGAAACACGAGTCAATTATTTTTGTACACACAAAAACGAGCCTTTTTTGCATACGCAAAAATAGACTCGCTAAATAGACCTTTATTACTTTCCCTAAGGAAAAGCAAAGGAAATGCCTCTTGCGATAATCCAACTTAAGCGTACACAAAAATAAACCTATTTTCTACAGGCTCAATAACTATATGTGTCTTACTTAAATTAAATTATCTATTAATCATTTCCTCACCTTACACGAAATGTGCCTTCCTTTTTTCTAATGACGATACTATCATACTGCATTTTTTTTGTCAACACATTCCACCTTATAGATGCGCAAATTCAAATTTTCGCTCTCCTCGAACACCGCCAATTATATCATGATATATACTATTTTTCTACATGCTTTTTGACCTATGCGGTGTTTTGTGATGCCCGTACATCATTCTCCAGCATCCTCTTTATCTTTTCCTTCATACTTGACACATATGCATATTTTTTTTATTTTGCTTTGCCATATTTTCTTCATCTCCTCTAAAATTTTAAATATAGTTGTCTATCCTACTGCTTTATTTTAAATTATTTTTAGAATTTGCAATACAGCTATTCCTTCAGAATGTATATAAGCATGTTATCTAAATTGACTTCTATCATGTGATAATAAATAATTATATTCTTCGATAGATATTCTTTGTTCCACAGTCCATGTATGAAATGATATATGATAACATAAACAAAAATAACGCTTTCTATTGTACATATATGTGCTACACAAAAAGGCTCGATGAATCGGGTCATCAACTGAATTTTCTCTTTCAACTGTCAATGATTCCACAGTTATAACTTCACCTAGACCATTTTTAAAACGGCACCAGCGTGGATGTATTCGTCCGTCAGTATCAAAAAACGCAGATACCTGTGCCTTAAAACTGTCATTTTCCATTTGAGTACCTCTTAAACTTGTTAGTTTAGTAATTTATTTAAATTATAGCACATTTTGACTAAAACAGCAAACAAATGTTCTTTATTTATAATACACAGTGTCATTTAAACTTATCAACTAATTAGTTTATTAAAATATGTTATTTTATATTGATTTATAGTTATTCAGACACTATAATAAAAAGTAAATATAACTATAGTTAAATTGATACAACGAAAGGCATTTATATGGGAAATTACTACAGCTACAAACGTATATCAACCGACACTGAACGGCAGAGCTTCAACCGACAGATTAAATCGCTTGAGAGATATGCAAAAGACCACGACATAGAATACTTGATAGATTTTACAGAGGAAAAATCTGCCAAAAATTTTACAGACAGACCCCAATTTAAAAAATTGGATAAATTGCTACAGACTGGAGACACCGTTGTGTTCAAGGATTTGTATCGTTTTACCAGGGAAGCAGAAAATGGCTATAAGAAATACATGGAATGGCTCGACAGAGGTATTAACATGGTATTTCTTGATAATCCAACGGTAAGTAGCGACTACATTCGACAAATGATGACAACGGCAGAGCAACAGGACATTGTAACCAAAACTGCTATGGAAAGCATTATTAAGCTTCTGATCATAGTGGAGCTAGACAGAGGAGAGAAGCAGCGTCTCTATATATCCCAGTCTATTAAAGATGGAATTGCTGCAAGTAATAAGAGGAGTGGAAGAAAAACAGGTCAGCTTGATAAGATGTCTAATGCTCTCAGAGAGGATATTTTGAAATATTTATCTGATAGATCTATCAAACAAGTGGATTTAATGAAGAAGTATAATATAAGTAGGAATACGTTAAAAAAATATATTTCTTTAATACAATAAATACATCTCTCATCGTATTATATAGTAGTAGTTTTTATAGACCCTCTCCAATGTCTTTACAACTATTAGGTCATAGTCCATTCAACCAAAATGACTTATGATGTATAACGTAAACAGGTTGCTGGGCAACTATTTCAAGCGCCAGAACCATAAAATATAGTACTGCCGGTCACATCGCAGTGTGGCCGGTGATAACCGGACAGTCATTAATTTATGGATTTTATATGCTTCTGGTTGTAGATCAGATGCAGATACATCGCATCGTGGGCACGGACGGCATCGTGGGCTGCAATTGCATCTGCAATTTCACGATGAGTTTCGATGGTTTCATCACGCATGGTGAGTTTTGCAGACTCACGGATCAGAGGAATTGAACTGTTGATGATAGGAACCAGCTTTGGAACAACTATATTTTTGCTGCTTAAGGCAATAGCAGTATGAAATGCTATATCCTTTTCAGCGTGATTTTTATTTGCAAGAAGGAGCTTTTCGGCATTTTCACATGCAGTAAGTATGTTTTGGATATCTGTCTCATCTGCACGGATAGCGGCCATGGCAGCTATGGATGGTTCGATTAGAAATCTGATTTCCATCAGATCTTTAATCATCTTTTGTTTATCTTCAACAAAGGTCAGGCCGAAGGGATCATCAATCATCCCGGGAGTGGCGGAAACATATGAACCGGAGCCCTGGCGTATGGTGATTACATTACGTGATGCGAGTGCTCGCATAGCTTCACGCAGAGAGCTTCTTCCGACATTCAGTTGTTCACACATTACGGTTTCGTTAGGAAGCTTGTCACCCGGCTGCAGGTTTTCCTCCAGTATGTATTTGATAATTCTATCTGCAATCCTTTGGGAAAGAGTTTTTTCTTTGGAATTTTGCATGTGATTTGCCCCCTATGTATACTACTTTACGGCTCATATATTGTGGCACAAAAGCCACCCTGTTTCTTACTTTTATACATTGCCTCATCCGCTTTGCAATAAAGTGAATCATAGCTGATATCAGCTATTCCATCGTAGAAGCAAGCTCCAAGGCTTAGTGTTATTTTCCTGTCGCCCAGTGCCTTGATGTTTATTTTTTCTGTACGTTTAAATATTCTTTCAAATATTTCATTGGCATTCTTTTTGTCTGTAACTCCCGGAAAATACATAGCAAACTCATCACCGCCAAGACGCATGATAATATCATTTTTTCTGCAGATATTTTGCAATGTATGGGCGATTGCAATAATCACATCATCTCCCACTGAATGACCATAGGTATCGTTAATCGACTTAAATTTATCGCAGTCGATAATACACATCACGCCCTTTACCTTGTTATGCAATGACTGTTCTATAAGGCTTGCACCATGTCCACGATTATAAATTCCTGTCATAAGGTCTGTCTGTGCCATGCTTAAGAGACTGTTTTCTCTCTCTTTCTGCTCTTCAATGCTCTCTATACAGTATATGACATGAAGCAATCTGCCATCGTTGTCGTAATCAACCGGTATAAACCTGCCACGGCACCAGCCAAATGCTGTTCCATAAAATTCACTGACTATTGACGACCTTCCGTCAAGCCTTTCCTCTATAGTATCTATATCCACGAATGCAAGTTCTTTCGACAGATATTCATTTGCGCAGCAATTTTTTAACAGCTTTTTTATATGTATTTCAAAGCTTCCATCTGTAGTATCCTGAAATCCATTATCCGTGTTTTTGATCACCTCATATAGATGTGTCTGAACATTGATGTAATGAATAAAAATGTAAATCTGCGCAAAAGCAGCATATCCCATAAATCTTGCCTTACGGTTTTTTGTGTTGTGTGTATTGCGTATTTTAATCATCGAAATTATCAGAGTGGACATCATATCCAGAAACAGTGTAAGCCCCATACTGTCGGTATCAGGCGGATTATCCACGCCAAAAAATCCACTGATTTCATCTTCGTATCTGAATGGTGCAACAACGAGCCTGTGTATATTCTGTCCACTGAGAAGCTCATACGAATCCGGATGTGTTTCCTTTATGTCCTCCATATCATCTATGATGACGTTTTTTTTCTGTTCAAAGAGATCATACCACCAGCCTATAAGCTCCATTGGTACATTCTGTAGATTATCAATCTCAGGCTTCACACCATCTGCACACCATTCGTAGGTGTTTTTCGTAATATTTTTCTTTGGACAATCCTCAAAAATATATATTCTGTCAGCTCCTATATGCCTTCCCAGATATCTGATAAACTCATCAATCTGTTCATCAGGAGTTCCATAGCTGAGTGCTGACCTCATAGCTTTATTGATGGTCAGTTCATATTTAATGACTGTTTTCATTCATTATACTCCTATATTATGATACCTTTTGCCCCTTGTATCATATTATTATTTATACTCGAGTCCGAATTCGTCAGACGAATTTAGTATAGTACTATTTTTCTAAGGGCGCAATACTATATTCTCAATAATCTTTATGTGAATCTTTCTATTAAATATGTGGTTTTGCACAAAATGGTAGGATTTTTTCGCAATTTTCTCAAAATACGTATGATGATTTTCATCTTGTTTTATGTAATGATGCAAGCCCCGGCTGCCCGACCGGCACACACAGCTTCCCCACTTTATACAATATTAATTGGAAGCGCTAAATTGGAACTTCCAGCTCAATCATTATCATAGAAGATTATTATTTACAGACTTTTCTTCATAGTCTCAATTTATAAAGATTGAATCCACATGAAATCAGTGTGAGCTCGAGAATTACATTTTTCTCGCCTCTCCGGAATAGTCTTTTATTCTTCTTAATGGCAGCTATCTGCTATTTTCTTCCTGGCAATCTCGTAAATCCGTTGAACCGTTGTTCTTGCGACTTGCATAGATGCTGCATCCCAAAGCTTCCATATATTCAAATCATTCCTGTGACCGTATTGTAATAATTTTAATTTAAAAAGCCGCCCAGACCATAGGCCTGTGCGACTTCTCATAAAATAACTTAAATTAAGTTTATCCTTCAATAGCAATATGCTTTGTGGTCTCAACTTTCTTTGGATCCTTCTTCGGAACTGAAAGTTTAAGAATACCATCCTCATACTTTGCCTTGATATCTTCCTGTTTCAGCTCATCACCTACATAGAAAGACCTGCTCATAGCACCGGAATAGCGCTCCTTACGGATGTACTTGCCATCCTTTTCATTCTTCTCTTCCTTGTCAAGTCCTTTGGCTGCGCTGATAGTTAAGTAACCATTTTCCAGCTTAGCCTCAATCTCATCCTTCTTGAATCCCGGAAGATCTATATCTACTTCATAGCTATTGTCAGTTTCCTTGACATCTGTTTTCATAACGTTCTTTGCATGTTTACCATAAAGCACCTTGTCAACATCAGGAAATGAAAAATCCATCCAATCATCGTTAAATAAGTTTTCTCCAAAAATACTAGGCATCAACATAAGTCATCTCTCCTTCTTAATCTATAAAATCTGTGTCAACCTGTTTCTTTGGAACCGGGATGTTTCAAGAACTCAAAGCCTTTGCTTTTTGTTCCTTTCCTTTGTTCTTGACTATGTTATACACCTAAAATTAGCACTCGTCAATAGAGAGTGCTAATAATTTATAAATTGTTTATATTTTATGTTGTCATTTACATAAATTATATATCCGGATTTATGAAAACAGTCGGCTAATGTAGTCTTGCACATTTTCTTTACTAATGTTATTATAAAAATGTGAGTGGGAACGAAAATAGCGCTTACTATCCCTTTTTTAACAAACATTTTTTATAAGCTAAACTCCAAAAAAGCCAGCCGGTTGCAAACGGCTGGCTTTTGGCTGTATTCATTTAATAATCTGTACTACAGTTTACGTCCGCACATAGGACAATATTCAATCTCTATTCCGTTAATGAACACTAGCAAACTATTAATGCCTATGATAATCTTCAGTGTCTTATTATCCGGTATCACGGCTGCATCAACATTCATCACAGTCTTTAACTCTACTGTGGTCCTGTTCAAAAGCAACCTGCCACATACACATATCCATCAATTTCATCGTAGGATACTCTGCTCCATGTAGACTTAACTCTGCTCTTACAATCTCGAAATCATCTTTATAAGTCAGATAATATTTAGCAACGTCTTTTACAGATTCTCTATTGTAGTTACCTGTAGAAATGCCATATTGCTTTACTGCCTGCACATAATATCTGTCATAAGCCGGAACACATCCAAGTGTACCCAATAGAATTTTTGTCACCAAAGTATCCGTAGCATTATTTATTACCCCATTAAATGAAGGCATCTCTTCTGCATATGCCTTGCGGATTCTAGTACTTACTTCATCTAACAGATCAAGATTTTTATTCTTTATAAGTTCTTCAGCTGTTATGCCTACTAGCGGATTATACTGTTTTTCCATTATAATTTTTACAATTGGAATATGAACTTTATAGTCCTTCTGTAAAAGAAAAGAGGAACCACGATACATTCCCCAACTTGCTAGATAAAATGCCAAATGGAGTGCAAGATAATCAAATGTGTTCTCGTCCACATTGCTTCTGTTCAGAATAAATGCATTATAGCAATGCTGCCATGACAAATATCTTCCATGCGTATCCTTTACTGTTTCATTAAAGTATGTACGAATGCATCGTATAGCGTCTGCCACAGGCAGAGTTGCCATCTTTGGTTGCGTCACCCTCTTGGATACGTTTTCACGCTTTCTTGAGTTATATACTTCCTCTCTGACGAATTCTACAGTCTGTTCAGAAATATTAACTTGGCGTGTTAAATATCCTGCATTAAGCCAGCCAAATGCAAAAGAATGTGATTCTGAATTAGACCATTGTGCCGGATATGAATATGCTGAATCCGACAACTTAAATCCTATTATTTTTTCTATTTCTGAAAAGGACATTTTAAGTTCGTCCATCCCACATTTCTTCAAATATATTGTTAAAGCAATAAACTTATCTCCTTTGGGCATCTTTTATCCCTCCTAAAAATCTTCTAATATCTTATATCGGCAGACCGCCCTTGTATATATTATAAATCTTATCAGATATGATGTCCAAAAATATGTACTTTAAGATAGATAAAAAACTTATACAATATAGTTCGTATTTCCGTGTCTAAAAGTTCGTATACAAAAAAGAATGCCGTAAATACGCAAAAAAACAGTTCGTAAAATTGCATTTTTACGAACTGTTTGTATTTTTGGTCAGTTTTGCAAACTTTCTTTGCGCATGATTTCAGTCATTTATACACAACAGGTACAAAAAGGGAGATGCGCAATTCCTCTATATGGATTGGTAACCACATCGGTAACCATTTCTCTGATACGCTTATAAATAGAGATAGCCCTCGAAAGGGCTATCTTGATGTACTGATTACTTATCTGTTGCTGTGAAGAAGTACTGACCATCAATGAATACATCTGCATGGTCTGCAACTGTAAATGTATTATTGAAATCTACTGCATTATATGCATCTGTCTGAGTAGCTGTTAATTTACCTAAAAGGAAAACTACCCCATCATAGTTGCTTGGATGATGTACTGTAAGAGTAACTGTATTTCCATTCTGTTTGGCATCCATAGAACAATCATACTGAGTACCATCTATATCCAATACACATACATTATCATGTGAAGCTCCACCACCAATTAATGCTGTTGTTAACTTACTTTCGTAACTTGTACCTGTATATCTATCAAATGCAGAAATATTATAAGATACTCCAGAGTTATCCAAATTCTTATCTGCTGTAACTGTAAATGTTGTATCTGAGTAACCCTCCTCAGAAGATGCAACTGTTGCAACTGATGTATTAACTGCTAAATCTGTAAGCTCATCACTACCATATTTAGCTACTGGAATAGTCATTGAACCGTTAGGTGTAACTGTAAGACCATTCTCTGTAAGGAAATCAGCCTTAACTTCCTCTGTAGGTGCTTCGGTTTCTACCTCTGTAGGTGCTTCGGTCTCAGTAGCTGCTTCACTCTCTTTTTCTGTTGTAATCTCAACCTGTGATTCATCTGTTTTTGTGACCTCTTTTTTGTCTCCACAACCTACAAGTACCAATCCTAACATTGATACTGCTAAAATTCCTGTTAACATTTTCTTTTTCATATGTAACATTCTCCTTATATATTATATTTATAGCATAAAAATGCCATATATCTCACATAGTAGCACATTATAAAAAGCACTACAACAATATTATAAATATGTGAGGTATTAACTATGTTTAAATTACAAAAAGATTATCCCGATTATGAATATAAATCTTTACGCTTGCCTACTAAATTAATAAAACAAGTTCAGACACTGGCTGACGCAAATAACCTTTCATTTAATAAGGTTGTTATCCAATGCATTGAATATGCTCTAGATAATATGGAAAGTAAACTGAAAGTTGTTGGGTTCTTTACATAGATTAAATATCAATTTATAAATCAAACTTTATAAATCAAACTCGTCTTCTATCTTTTCCTGTTCGTCTATAATATTCATCCTTATCTGCATACATCAACTTATCAGCCATTGCCTTAATTTCTTCAAAATTAAGTTCTATATGTTCTGAACAAACAACTACTCCCTTAGACACACTAAGTTCAGAAATAAGATTTCCCTGGAAGTTTTCAGTTAAATAATCAAATGTCTTAACTGCATCCTGTGCTTCTTCTCTCGTTCCTCTCAGTAATGCAACAAACTCATCGCCACCTACACGATACGTCCTTCCAAGACCTGAGAATGCATTATACATACACTTCGAAGCGCCAATAATTAACTCATCCCCTGCTTCATGACCAATATTATCATTAACTGCTTTTAAACCGTTCAAATCCATCATAATAAGAACGTATTCTATTAAGTTATTATTTTTCTTGATTATTTCACAGTCAACTTCAAACCCTCGTCTATTATATAAGCCTGTAAGCTCGTCCTTTATAGATGTTTCATATCTTCTGTTGTATGCATCCTTTGCCTTCTTCTCTCTCATACTAATAATAACAAATGAAGTTGCCATTATTAATACGGCTGCAATAAAGATAAATACAATTGGAAGTATAATTTTATATACATCCAATTTAACAGGATTATTATCTCTTATTACTATATACCAATCAAATCCTTCGAGATACTTGGTCATATAACAGCCATTCTCCGATAACTGATAATAAAAATCATCATCTGATATATTGCCAAAATATGAATTATCCAAGTAGCCTGTTTCTATAGAACTTACATCCGTATCAACCTGTATAAGTCCATCATGATTAACTAAATCTACTTTGATATTGTATTCTTCCTCGAACCTGGCAAGTATGTCTACAAGGTCATTCATATCAACTCCGACACCACATACTCCCAAAATGTCTCCATTCGTGTCAATAATACCGTAATTAATAAACACCGAAAGACTCCCGTTATTATCTTCATCAGTATCAACATTAACTGTATATCTTTTCCCTGAATCCAAGTAATCCTTATACCATATATCATGGCTGTCATTTTCAACATCAAGATACCTACTTATGCCATTATATGAATAATATGCTCTTGTTTTATCCGAAACAACAAATACCATTTTATAATCAAATTCATCACCAATGGATACCAGACGATTAGTCATATCGTCTTTGACACTCTCCGCCTCTTCTCTGGTTTTCCCCTCTATGTAGGTTCTTATATCAATATCACTGCTAATCGTCTGAGAAACAGTAATTGGCTTAATTAATTCATTCTCAATCTTTGCTGAAACCATCTGCGCAATTGTTCTGCTCTGTATTTCAGAGTTTTCCTTAGTTACCTGCTGAATCACATTCACACATGCTATGATGGAAATACTCATGCTAAGTAGCATTATGATAAACATAATAACAGTATCAAATCTACTGTCATTAATCATATTCATATGTTCATCCACATTATGAGACCAATCATACATATATGCAGCAAACATTACAAATGAACCTATTCCCAGTCCTAAATTGGTTATAGAAAATCCATAAATAAAGGACTGTACAACTGTTGCAATTATTGGAATAAACGAAAACAGCATCATTGAAATGAAGCTTCGTTTTTCCAAATACTTTCTATACTTAATCGCCATACCTGCTCCTATAAATATGACGACAAGTGATATTAGTGTATATACATACCAGAAATTATTCCTGTGATAATAATTTGCCTCATCGAAATAATACATCCATGGATAAAACAAATTAACCACAACAATGAAAATATTAATGCACGAAAAGATATTGGCAATTTTAACACTATTGCCACTTACTTCAGCACCTTTTTCAACAAAAACAGAACTAACATACCTAACATAGGTATTTGCCATTGCTATGTTCATAGCAAATACCATAAGATTAGCAATTCTAGTTACTAAAATATTAAAAGGACCAAGGTTACCTCTAAAAATATATGCCAAAGTCTCTCCAAAAAACAGAACTGTAGCAATAAGAAATAATCGAACGAACATCCTCATACTCTTCTGTTTTGGATTATTTGCTTTAATTGAAACAAACATTATTAGACAGAACAAACAAAAGAACATATCCATTGTTGCCTGTGCAATTTCAAGACTTGTAATATTCATCTATTTTTCTCCTCGTCGATTGATACTCTTTTTTACCTTATATTTGAATTGATGGATAATGCTTGTTTTTTATTCTTATACAAGATTACTGTTTTTTCTTCGAAAGGTAAATTTATCAATTCTGCAACTTCAAATTTTCTGTTGCCTACAAAATAGAATATGAAATACATTAAATAGGCATTTCGTATGCAAGGTACTTTCGTACCTCACATACTACACTATACCATAAAAAACACATCCTTTCCACCAGAACCATATGATTATTCTGTAGACTTTTCCTTTTCTTTTTGTTCCGCAATCTTCTCATGAATATTGGTGTTATACAGCTTATAAAGGCTCGTAGTACTTTCTAATATCTTCAAATACATTTTTGACTTTCATCCTCATTCAAATTTCCAGTTAAAAAAACTTTTCTGAACAATCGCTCCAACAACAAATATTAATATGAACGCCAAAATATGCATACCCCATACCTCCTGCTTCCAAAAATATAAAAATAAGCCATCATAAGAAAGATTTTTTATCTCTTTCTTATGATGGCTATAGCTTAGCATGTTACGAGTCCCAAAGTCTGCCCTCGCAACTCGAATCTTTGTTTGATTTTATGCATTCTCAATCTCTGTCTTATACTTTTCAAGAATCATATTCTGGATATTCTCGCGTGTGGCAGATTTAATCGGATGGGCTATATCCCTATACTCGCCATCGTTTGCCTTACGGCTTGGCATGGCGATGAAAAGTCCCTTTTCTCCTTCGATTACCTTGATGTCATGTACCACGAATTCATCATCGATTGTGATTGACACAACCGCCTTCATCTTGCCCTCTTTTTCTACCTTACGAATTCTGATGTCTGTAATCTGCATATTTTTGTCCCCCTGGTTTGTTTTTAAATTACATATCTTACATTTTTTTCTTTTACTATCATGACTCCATCCTCACCACAATAACAGGTGTTTGGATTGATGGTTCCGTGGCTCTCTACGATGCAATTTTCGAGGTGCACATTGTCGCCTATGTAGACGTCATTGAGTAGCACACAGTTCTTCACGGTAGTGTTTTTGCCCACAAATACCTGCTTGAAAAGCACCGAATCCTCCACGCTGCCGTTTATGATACAGCCACTTGATACGAGGCTGTTTGAAATGTCTGAGCCCGGATTAAACTTGGCCGGTGGCAGGTCGTCCACCTTTGAGCAGATGGTCGGCTCCTCCTTGAAGAAATAGCTTCTGACGTCAGGTCTTAAGAAATCCATATTGGTCTTGAAGTATGCATCAATATCGGCGATATTGTTCCAGTATGAATTTATCTTGTAGCCATATATTTTCTTTACATTTTTGTAGCGCACGAGGATATCATTTACGAAATCGAATCTGTTTTCCTCGGCTGCTGCCTCCAAAAGCTCTATGAGCTGTCGTCTCCTGATGACATAGATACCTGTGGAAATGGTATTGGATGAAGCCTCGATTGGCTTTTCATCAAACTCTGTGATTCTTGACTCATCATCCATGCGTACCACACCAAAACGGCTGACATCGTCGTTGTACATCATGTCCTTGCATACCACTGTAATGTCTGATTTTTTCTCGATGTGGAAATCCAGCACTCTGTTGAAATCCAGCTTGTATACACAGTCACCGCTGCTGATGATGACATATGGCTCATGGCGTCTCTTGAGAAAATCAATATTCTGATACATCGCATCTGCCGTGCCCCTGTACCAGTCACTGTTGTCTGCTGTGACTGTAGGTGTAAAGATGAATAAGCCCCCCTGCTTTCTGCCAAAATTCCACCATTTTGCCGAGCTTAAATGCTCATTCAATGAGCATGCATTGTACTGCGTCAATATCGCAACTGTCTGTATATGTGAGTTTGACATGCTGCTGAGCGAAAAATCTATAGCCCTGAAGCTGCCTGCTATCGGCAGGGCCGGTACTGCTCGTTTTGCTGTCAGTTCCTTCATCCTATTGTTATTTCCACCGGCCAAAATAATTCCTATTGCCTTCATTTTCCGTCACCTGCCTTGATAATAACTTCTCCGCCCTCAAGCACACCATCTTTGTAATCCTCTTCGTATGTAACACCGGAGATTGCTGTATTTTTGCCTATCTTTACCCCGTCCGGTATCACAGAATCTTCTCCTATAGTGACCAGCCCAAATGAGTATATGCTCTCATTCAATACATTTGGCTTCTCCTGTCCGAAGCCAAGTGTCACATTATCGCCCACCTTGCAATTTTCGGCAATGATGGACTTGTCTATCGTGACATTGGAGCCTATCTCCGTGTCACGCATGATGATGGAATCACGTATTACTGCGCCTCTTCCAATCTTGACGTTGGCACCTATGACAGAATGCTCCACATGACCGTAGCATTCACAACCCTCACCCATGATGCTTCTCTCCACATGGCCTCCTTTGGCTATATAAAGTGGCTCGATGGCATCATTCTTTGTGTAAATCTTCCAATACTCCTCGTACAGGTTGAACTCCGGAATGAGGTCTACAAGCTCCATATTGGCCTCCCAATATGACCCCAGTGTACCTACGTCCTTCCAGTATCCGTTGAACTCGTATGCAAACATACGTCTGTCATTTTCAAAGCAGTATGGTATGACATGCTTGCCAAAATCACAGTTTTCCTGATCCTTTAGTGCAAGTAAGGCTTCCTTTAGCACCGGCCATGAAAATATGTAAATGCCCATTGATGCGAGATTGCTGCGCGGATGAACCGGCTTTTCCTCAAATGCATTGATGCGCTTATCATCATCGGCTATGACGATACCAAATCGGCTGGCCTCCTCGATAGGCACCGGCATGGTTGCTATGGTCACATCGGCATTGTTTTCCTTGTGGAAGTCAAGCATCACCTCATAGTCCATCTTGTAAATGTGGTCTCCTGACAGTATCAACACATAGTCCGGGTTGTAACTGTCTATATACCTCATATTCTGGTAGATTGCATTGGCTGTACCTGTGTACCACTCGCTGTTGCCACTCTTCTCATAAGGAGGCAGTATTGCCACTCCTCCGTTATTCCTGTCGAGATCCCACGGAATACCTATTCCGATGTGGCTGTTAAGCCTGAGCGGCTGATACTGTGTAAGTACACCCACTGTATCAATGCCTGAATTGATGCAGTTGCTAAGCGGAAAATCTATGATTCTGTATTTTCCACCAAACGAAACTGCCGGTTTTGCTACGTTCGCTGTCAGAACACCAAGTCTGCTGCCTTGACCGCCTGCTAAAAGCATGGCTATCATTTCTTTCTTAATCACGTTATCACTCCTCGTCTGTCCTAATTTTTGTTGTGCCCATCCGGTCCCCACCACTAGTTTCTGTAATAACCGTATCTGTAATGTTTCTATAATAAATCACAATTGTTTCCATATAAATTATAGTTGCTGCTGCATAAATTGCAGTTACTGCTATATACTTTAAACCCATCAAATTCATATGGTCCGGATGAATTATTTTTATATAAAAAATTATACCACAGCCGCATTATCACTTCAACATTTTTCACAAAATCAAATAATATTTTTCTTTTTTTTCGACATTTTGCACAAGTGCCATTTATCGTATATCTGTTTAACCTGCAAGGGTTCTTATCATTTGAAAGTCATGCCTGCTTTCACCTTATTTTTCCTTTGCAAATACTATATTTAGTTGTATAATTAATTTAAAGTAACTATTCAGAACAAGAAAATCTGTTGCTTACATGCAATCATGACGCATCGGCTTTTTGTTCTCAGTGTTTCTTAATAGTTACAATATAAATTATAATAAATCAGGCAGGTAAAATTAATGTATAAAATAGATTTCAGCAAACCAATACACATCCATTTCATAGGCATCGGCGGTATCAGCATGAGCGGTCTCGCAGAGATTCTGCATGAGGAGGGCTTTACAATTTCCGGCTCCGATTCAAAGGAATCAGACCTCACAAAGACTCTTGCGGCCAAGGGCATAAAAGTCATATATGGCCAGAGCGCAGACAATATCACCTCCGGTATCGATCTGGTGGTTTACACTGCAGCTATCCACGAAAGCAATCCTGAGTTTGCCGCAGCAAAGGCAGCCTGTATTCCGATGCTTACAAGAGCCGAGCTTCTCGGACAGATTATGGACAATTACGATTATTCCATCGCTGTAGCCGGTACACACGGCAAGACTACCACCACATCCATGATCAGTGAGATTCTTCTCGCCGCCCAGACAGATCCTACCATTTCCGTAGGTGGTATTTTGTCATCTATCCACGGCAATCTGCGTGTGGGCGATTCAGAGTACTTCATCTCTGAGGCGTGTGAGTACACAAACAGCTTTTTGAATTTCAGACCACGCTACAGTATTATTTTAAATATTGAGGCTGAGCATCTGGATTTCTTCAAGGATATCAACGACATCAGACATTCCTTCCACGAGTATGCATCAAACACTCTCGCAGACGGTGCTACCATCATCAATGGTGAGATTGACCGCTATGAGGAGATTGTCGCAGGTCTTCCTCAGAAGATTATCACCTATGGCTTTGATTCAAAATATGATTTCTATCCGGAAAATATAACCTATGACGATAAAGCTTGTGCATCTTTTACAGCTATGAGACAGGGTAGTCCACTTTTCGACGTAAAACTCTCTGTTCCTGGCGCTCACAATGTAAGCAATGCGCTCGCAGCCATAGCTTTATCCACCACACTCGGTCTTGATGAGGAGTCTATCCTCACAGGTCTCGACAAATTTGGCGGTGCTGACAGACGTTTCCAGTACAAGGGCAAGGTAAATGGCGTCACAATCATTGATGACTACGCTCACCATCCAACCGAAATCCGTGCAACCCTGACAGCCGCACAAAAATATCCACATGACAGACTTGTCCTTTGCTTCCAGCCACATACCTATTCCAGAACCAAAGCATTCTTAAATGATTTTGCCGATGTCCTTTCAATGGCAGATGTTGTGGTGCTAGCTGATATCTATGCTGCTCGTGAGCAGAACACCTATGGCATTTCATCTAAGGACATCCTGGATTTATTGCTCGAAAAAGGTGTGAATGCGCACTATTTCGCATCATTTGAGGAAATCGAGAAATTTTTATCAGAAAATTGTGTAAACGGCGACCTGTTGATAACAATGGGTGCCGGAAATGTAGTAGAAATCGGCGAAGACCTGCTTAAGAAATAAGTTATCCACGTTATCCACATGCAAAATGTTAACAACTCTCATTTTGTGTGTGGATTTTTTAAATAATTTTCAACAGCTTATATACCCTGTGATACATTGATTTTTCAATTATTTTACATGGTTATCCACGTTATCCACATTTTTTTGTGGATTCAGAAAGCCCGAGTTTACAAGGCTTGTAGCACTTTTACCATCTTCACACGGTTAAAATATTGTGCTATAATTGCTCACAGGTTAAGCGAAAGAGAGTTTTTTATATGACAGCGATAAACATTAGCAGTGACATAGCAACATCATTCACTACTGTGTCAGATATTTTTATAGATCAATACATGCCAAAGGCAAACGGTGAGTTTGTCAAGGTATACCTTTATCTGCTCCGTGCGACAGGCTCCGGGGCAGGCATAGCAACCATTTCAGAGATTGCCGATCATTTCAGCAACACCGAGGCCGATATCGTACGCGCCCTCAATTACTGGGCATCTGAAGGCATTTTGCAGGTGCAAACCGGCGCTGATGGTCAGATTACCGGAATCAACCTCTGCAGCCTTGCTGTATCCGGTATACAGGCTGCTCAGAGTAATATACAAAGCGCTGTGGCTGATAATACCGCACAGAATAATTCTACCGCGAATATCCAGATGCAGGATTCTGTTGTGGAAAAGCTTAAGAGCCAGGCTACTGACAAACCTGCTCCTTCACAGAAGGAATACACACTTGATGAGATTAAGGAGTTTAGAAAGAATCCTGACATTTCAGAGCTTTTCTTTATTATAGAGACATATCTGAAGCATACGCTCTCATCCACAGACACCAATATGGTGCTCTACTGGCTGGACGAGCTTCATTTTTCTACCGACCTGGTAGAATATCTCGTAGAGTACTGCATTACCAAGGGACATTCAAGCCTTCGGTACATGAACAAGGTCGCTCTCGGCTGGGCCGATGCCGGCATAAAGACCGTAGACCAGGCCAAGGACGATGCAGCCGCACACTCACAGATTTACTATACTGTAATGAAGGCTCTTGGAATCACAGGTCGCAATCTGGTTGACTCTGAGGTGTCACTCATAAACAAATGGGTCGGCGAATATGGCTTCGATATAGAGCTTGTAAAGGCCGCCTGCAGTAAAACCATTTCAGCTATCCAGAAGCCAAGCTTCGAGTACACAGACTCGATACTCGCGAACTGGAGGAAAAAGGATGTTCATACATTAAAGGATGTTGAAGTGCTTGATGCCAACTTTGCCAAAGCCAATAAAGCCTCTGCTACAGGCTCATCACAAGGCACAAATGCTGCAAACGGTTCCTCAAAACCAAAAAGCAATAATTCAGGTTCCAAGAATAAATTTAACAACTTCAATCAGCGCAACAATGATTACGACAAGCTGGAGAAGCTGTTTCTCAATTCTACGGTATGATTTTTCAAGTTAGATTTATACATCCCAAGGAGGATATATGGCACTTACCAATGCTCAATATGATGAGATAATGCGAGGCTACGATAAACGCCAGCTTCACAACAAATACATACATGACAAGCGTATTGAGGACGCCTATCGCAAGGCGCCCCGCCTCAGGGAGATTGACTCAGAGATTGCATCCGCATCTGTCAGGCAGGCGTACAGGCTTATGGACGGCGATGAGAATGCTCTTGCCGCTTTACGCCTTGCAATCGAGGACTATAAGGAGGAGCGTGCTGCACTGCTATCCACACTCGGATATCCGCTTGATTATTTTGAGCCTATTTACACCTGTCCAGATTGCCATGATACCGGGTATATAGACGGACAGAAATGTCATTGCTTCAAGCAGGCTATCATCAATACCGTTTATTCACAGTCCAATATCAGGGAGATTTTGTCTCGTGAGAATTTTTCCACTCTCTCATTCGATTATTACTCAGATGAGCAGAAGAATCCTGCGACAGGGCTGTCTGCGCTCGCCACAGCAAAGCTTGCCGTGACGAACTGTCATGAATTTATAGACAATTTTGAAAACAAACCTAAAAACATATTTTTCTACGGGAATACCGGTGTCGGAAAGACTTTTTTATCTAATTGCATTGCAAAAGAGCTTTTAGATGCAGGTTACTCCGTAATTTACTTTACAGCGTTCCAATTATTTGATATATTAAGCAAAGGTGTGTTTGAAAAGGATGCAGATGCCATCGCAGCGCACCAGAATATATTCGACTGTGATTTACTTATCATAGACGATCTCGGAACCGAGCTTTCCAACTCATTTACCACATCACAGCTTTTCCTTTGTGTAAATGAGCGTATACTGCGACAGAAATCTACTATTATTTCCACTAATCTGAATCTGGAGCAGATAGCAGAGATTTACTCCGAGAGAACACTTTCAAGAATTTCAAGCAATTATAGTTTTATCAAGCTCTTCGGAGATGACATACGAATTAAAAAGCGTCTTTCCAAATAGCGCTTTTTATATATATTTAGTTTATTTATTATATGGTTATATGGAGGAATAACAATGCCAAACGATGAGAGAATTTTGGAGACTATGCCAACTGGTACACTTGGACTTGTTGCAACCGACAGTTGTATAGGTCTTGCCCAGAAGGTAGATGCATACTTACAGGGCTGGAGAGAGCACAGAGAGCACCAGCATGCTAACGAGAGTGCTTTCAAGGACTACTACAAAAACAGCTACATTATCAAGCCATCTACACCTAGATTCGGTTCCGGCGAAGCTAAATGTGTTATCAACCAGTCAGTTCGTGGTTATGATCTGTACATCATGGTAGATGTAACAAACTACAGTCTTACCTACACAGTATGCGGTCAGACAAACCACATGTCACCTGATGACCACTACGCAGACTTAAAGCGTGTTATCGCTGCAGCCGCCGGAAAAGCAAGAAGAATCACAGTTATCATGCCTTTCCTTTATGAAAGCCGTCAGCACAGACGTACAGGCCGTGAGTCTCTTGACTGTCCATTGGCTCTTCAGGAGCTTATCAACATGGGTGTAGACAATATCATCACCTTCGATGCTCATGACCCTCGTGTGGTAAATGCTATTCCTCTGAACGGTTTTGAGAATGTAATGCCTTCTTACCAGTTCATTAAGGGCATCTTAAAGAACGTAAAGGATATCACTATTGATGCTGACCATCTCATGATTATCTCTCCTGATGAGGGTGCTACAAACCGTGCTATCTACCTTGCAAACGTACTCGGAGTAGACATGGGTATGTTCTACAAGCGTCGTGATTACAGCCGTATCGTTGACGGACGTAACCCTATCGTGGCTCATGAGTTCCTCGGAACAAATGTGGAGGGTAAGGATGTTCTTATCATCGATGATATGATTTCTTCCGGCGAGAGTATGATTGATACAGCAAGAGAGCTCAAGAAGCGTAAAGCTAACAGAATCTTTGTTGTTTCTACATTCGGTCTCTTTACAAACGGCTTTGCTTCATTTGACAAGGCTTACGAGGAGGGTCTCATCTACAGAGTAGTTACAACAAACCTTATCTACCAGTCACCAGAGCTTCTCTCTAAAGAGTACTATATCAGCTGTGACATGAGCAAATACATCGCATACCTCATTGATACATTAAACCACGACTGTTCTATCAGTGATCTTCTCTCACCATATGACAGAATCAAGAAGTGTGTTCAGAAGTACAATGACGAGCAGGCTGCAGCAAAGAATAAATAATTAATCGTATTAATCGAAAAGCCGTGTAAAATTAATATGTACCCCTTTTACTGGATATCCAGTGAAAGGGGTATTTTTATGCGTTACAGTTACGAATTCAAACCAAAGGCAGTCGAACTATACATGCAAGTAAGACGCATCAGTTTTTCTCAATAGTTCTGAATAATTATCTTAGTAATATAAAAAACCAGAGAAGTGAGTGTCATCCACTCAAATCTCTGGTTTTATTTAGTCTAAGATTTATACCGATTAAATATTAAACTAACTCAAGGAGAACCTCTAAAGCTCCGTCACCTTTACGCTGTCCAATCTTAACGATTCTTGTGTAACCACCGTTACGATCAGCATACTTAGGAGCGATCTCATCGAATAACTTGTTTGTTACATCGATAGTCTTTGTTCCCTTCTTTGTGCCGTCAGACTCTTTAGCTGTGTAAAGAACCTTGAGCATCTGTCTTCTGGCATGAAGACGTGAAGCAGAATCCTTCTTGATCTTCTTCTCTACTTCGTCATAAACAGTAACTTTCTTTCCGTCTACAACCTCTTTTACTCTCTTGCCATCTTTGTCCTTGCGGGCAACCTTAGCTGTTACAGTAACCTCTTCGAAGTTGTCTTTCTCTTTTACTGCTAATGCGATAAGACCCTCAGCGATCTTGCGAACCTCTTTAGCCTTAGCCTCTGTAGTAACGATCTTTCCGTTAACAAGAAGCTGTGTAACCTGACCTCTGAGTAAAGCCTTTCTCTGGCTTGATGTTCTGCTTAACTTACGATATTTTGCCATTTTAATTTCCTCCATTTGTGGGACATCCGGTCACGCTCTTCGGTCTTACTGCCAGACATCGTATCTTGTTGTGATAAAGCTTTGCCTTATTTCAAAAAGCAAATGCTCTAATCAGTTGCCACTCATGTATCAGACACGGTCACGCTCTTTGGTCTTACTGCCCCTGCCGCTATGAGTTTTGTCACACATAAACATAAATATGATATTTAAAATTTATATATGACCAATTTATTTAGAAGAATCAGTGCAAGGATTATTCGAATGAACTATTCCTCAGTCTGATTTAACTCTAAACCTAATTCTTTTAATTTTGCTAAAACTTCCTCTAAAGACTTGCGACCGAGGTTACGAACCTTCATCATGTCCTCAGGTGTTCTATTGATAAGCTCTGCAACAGTGTTGATTCCTGCACGCTTTAAGCAGTTGTATGAACGAACTGAAAGCTCAAGCTCATCGATGTTCATCTCAAGAACCTTCTCCTGAGCATCGTTTTCCTTCTCGACCATAACGTCAACCTGCTGTGCTGCCTCTGAAAGATCGATGAACAGATTTAAATGCTCACTTAACACCTTAGCTGCAAGGCTGACTGCCTCGTCCGGCTCCAATGTACCATTTGTAAATACATCTAATGTAAGCTTATCGTAATCTGTAACCTGACCTACACGGGTATTCTCTACAGTAAGGTTAACACGCTCAACAGGAGTGTAGATTGAATCTACAGCAAGAACTCCGATTGGTGTATCCTCGTTCTTGTTCTTCTCTGCTCCGACATAACCTCTGCCGTTTGTGATTGTAAGCTCCATGTAAAGCTTAGAATCTGCTCCACCATTCAAGTGTGCAATCTCTAACTCAGGATTCAAAATCTCGATATCTGAATCAACCTGAATATCAGCTGCTGTAACAACGCCTTCACCTTCGAATTCGATATATGCAACCTTTGGTTCATTTGTAGAACTATTATTGCGAATTGCAAGGTTCTTGATATTCATGATGATTTCTGTAACATCTTCCTTAACACCAGGAATAGAGCTGAATTCATGTAAAACACCATCAATCTTGACCTGGCTCACTGCAGCGCCCGGTAAAGAAGAAAGCATGATACGTCTTAAAGAGTTTCCAAGTGTTGTACCGTAACCTCTCTCTAATGGCTCTACAACAAATCTGCCATATGTCTTGTCTTCTGAAATTTCTGCGATTTCAATTTTTGGTTTTTCAAAATCGAACACTTCAAATTCCCTCCTTCTCGGGTATCGTTGTTATATGTTATCAAAGAGTGGATAAGCCGGGAAATAAATCCCCGGCAAATCAACCTAATTTTACTTAGAATATAACTCGACGATGAGCATCTCATCTACAGGAACATCAATCTGCTCACGTGTAGGTAAGTCTTTTACAGTTCCCTGTAATTTCTCAGCATCTACATCTAACCACTCTGGAACGATTCTTCCGCCAGCTACCTCGACGATATCTTTCATTCTCTGAGTATTCTTTTTGCTCTCTTTAATTTCGATAACATCGCCAGCCTTTACAAGGTATGAAGGGATGTTAACAACTTTTCCGTTTACTGTAACGAACTTGTGATCAACGATCTGTCTTGCTTCTTTTCTTGTTCTTGCGAAACCAAGACGGAAGATTACGTTGTCAAGTCTTGACTCAAGGATTGTCATAAGGTTGAGACCTGTTAATCCTTTCATCTGATCTGCTTTCTTGTAGTAGTTACGGAAAGGCTTCTCTAAAACACCATAGATGAATTTAGCTTTCTGCTTTTCTCTTAACTGAAGTCCGTACTCAGATACCTTTCTGTTTGCTCTTGTAAGGTTTCTTCTAGACTTCTTATCATATCCTAAATAACTTGGCTCTAAACCAAGTGATCTGCATCTCTTAAGTACAGGTACTTTATTAACTGCCATTTTAATCTATACCTCCTGATTAGACTCTTCTACGTTTTGGTGGACGACATCCATTGTGAGGTACCGGAGTAACGTCTCTGATTGATGTAACCTCAAGACCACATGCTGAAAGTGCACGGATAGCTGCCTCTCTTCCTGAACCTGGTCCCTTAACGAATACGTCAACTGTCTTTAATCCATGGATTAAAGCTGCCTTTGTAGCTGTTTCTGCTGCCATCTGTGCAGCATATGGAGTAGATTTCTTTGAACCTCTAAATCCAAGACCACCGGCACTTGCCCATGATAAAGCATTTCCTTCAGCATCTGTTAATGTAACGATTGTGTTATTGAAAGATGCCTGAATATGTGCCTGTCCGCGTTCAACGTTTTTCTTTACACGCTTTTTAGTTGTTTTCTTTGCAACATTCTTAGCCATATTTAAACTAACCTACTTTCTACTTTCTAAACTTTATATAAGTTATAATGAAGCTCTGCTTCTTCGTCCGCAGAACTAAACGCGCACTACGTTCAAGTGGCGTTTTCACTTATTTTCCAAGTGATTATTTCTTCTTGTTTGCTACTGTTCTCTTAGGACCCTTGCGAGTTCTTGCATTAGTCTTTGTTTTCTGACCACGAACCGGAAGTCCCTTTCTATGACGGATACCACGATAGCATCCAATCTCCTGAAGTCTCTTGATATTTAAAGCGATTTCTCTTCTTAAATCACCTTCAACTGTCATTGTCTCGTCGATAACAGCGCTGATTCTCTTAACCTCGTCATCTGTAAGATCTCTAACACGAGTGCTTGGATCAACATTAGCTGCTTCAAGGATACGGTCTGCACTTACTCTTCCGATTCCGTAGATGTAAGTTAAGCCGATTTCTACACGTTTTTCTCTTGGTAAATCTACACCTGCAATACGAGCCATGTGTGTTTACACCTCCATAATTTTTAGTTATTTACTATAGTAACGATACATCTGCAACTTGACGTATACTCTCCGAAACACATATGTATCTACAGCTACGGTTGCACGTCCTGAAATGTGTGTAGCCATATGCGCTCCCATATTTGCATTTCGTCTCATATCACTCGGTATTATAATATGAAACCAGAATGCCTCTGTTTATTATGAACAGCGATGATAAATATCTCGCTGCAGCCGCACATAATGATGTGAAAAAAGGTTTAATAAACCAAACGCACAAATAACAGGGTCAAATATTTGTACTAATTAACCCTGTCTCTGCTTATGCTTTGGATTCTCACAGATAATTCTGATGCTTCCTTTTCTCTTGATAACTTTGCACTTTTCGCAAATAGGTTTAACTGATGATCTTACCTTCACAGCAAATCCTCCTTTCTCTATAAAAGTCCTTTTCAGGTACTTTTCCAAAAGTGTCCAGATAGCATTATACATGGACACTTAAGGGAAGTCAATATATTTTTCAAAAAAAATTATCTGTAAAAATTACTTATCTCTCCAGATAATTCTGCCCTTTGTCAGATCGTATGGTGACATCTCAATTGTTACCTTATCTCCCGGTAAAATTCTGATGAAATTCATACGAAGCTTTCCACTGATTGTTGCTAAAATCTGGTGTCCGTTCTCAAGCTCTACCTTAAAAAACGCATTTGGTAACTTCTCAACTACAACACCTTCAACTTCGATAACGTCTGCTTTTGACATTTTGATTCCTCCTGTAAATAAATCCTTGGGTTTCGTTATGATTATTATTAGATTAGTTCCAGAAATCCGGCTGCTTTTTCATCCTCTGTCAGAGAAAGTATCTCCGGCTTTCCTTTTGTAATAAGTATGGTATTTTCATAGTGTGCTGACAACGATAAATCCTCAGTCACAACCGTCCATTCGTCATCCATCCACACCACATGCGGTGAACCTGCATTAATCATAGGCTCAACCGCCAGTGTCATGCCCGGCTTAAGTCTGAGCCCTTTTCTAAAGCCCTGTGGTCTGAAGTTCGGCACCTCAGGATCCTCATGTAAATGGCTTCCTATGCCATGACCTACAAGGTCATATACAACTCCGTATCCAAAGGACTCGGCAAGCTGATGTATGGCTCCTGAAATATCATACAGTCTGTTTCCCGCAACTGCATTCTTTATTCCTGCAAAAAAACTGAGACGTGTTCTTTCTATAAGAAGTCTTGCTTCTTCTGAAATCTCTCCCACGCCTACTGTTCTGGCTGCGTCTGAGTGGTATCCTTTGTAGATAACACCAGCATCAAGGCTCACGATATCGCCCTCCTGTAAGATACGCTCATCAGTCGGGATACCATGCACAACCTCCTCGTTTACTGAAACACATATGGAGGCTGGATATCCGCAATATCCTAAGAAAGACGGCTCGCATCCATAACTACGAATCATTTCTTCGCCCAGCCGGTCCACATCCTTAGTGGACATTCCCGGTTTGATTTCTTTACCGAGCTGCTGATGAACGGCCGCCAGAATCCTGCCGGCCTCTCTCATCAGCTCTATCTCATGCTCTGATTTGATAGTTACAGACATTATTATTCACCTAAAATACCTACAATGGCTGAAAATACTTCATCCATAGGCTTTGTTCCGTCTACAGATTTTAAAATGCCCTGCTTGTCATAGTACTCGATAAGTGGCTGTGTCTGCTCGTGATATACAGATAAACGTTTCTGAACTGTCTCAGGTTTATCGTCATCTCTGAGTACTGTGTCAGCGCCACATGCATCACATTTGCCCTCAACCTTTGTTGGGTTGAAAACGATATGATATGTTGCTCCACAGTTGAGGCAGGCTCTTCTTCCACCCATACGGTTAACAATGTTCTCATCAGGAACATCTACATCGATGGCATAATCCATCTTCTCCCCAATCTTTGTGAGAGCATCATCAAGTGCCTTTGCCTGTGGAATTGTTCTTGGGAAACCGTCTAATACAAATCCGTTTTTGCAATCATCCTGCTGAATTCTATCCATAACAAGGTCACAGGTAAGCTCATCCGGAACAAGTGCTCCCTGATCCATATAAGTCTTTGCCTTCTTACCAAGCTCTGTTCCGTTCTTGATGTTTGCACGGAATATATCTCCTGTAGAGATATGTGGTATAGAATATTTTGCAGCTATCTGTTTTGCCTGTGTACCTTTACCGGCACCAGGTGCCCCTAACATGATGATCTTCATAAAAATTTTCTCCTTTTATACAAAACTTGTTGATAGCACGAATGGAGATACTGAATTCAGTATCTCCAATGTACAATTAATCATCTAAAAATCCTTTATAGTATCGAACTCTCATCTGTGATTCAATTTGCTTCAATGTCTCAATAACAACTCCGACAATGATGATGATTGAAGTTCCACCAAAGGATACATCTGCGTTGAATACTCCATTGAAAAATATCGGAACAAACGCGATAAACGCAAGTCCAATAGCTCCAATAAATACAATGTAGTTTAATATCTGATTTAAGTAATCGCTGGTTGGCTTTCCAGGTCTGATACCGGGTATAAAGCCACCTGAACGCTTCATATTGTTTGCAATCTCAAGCGGATTAAATGTAATGTTTGTGTAGAAATAAGCAAATGCTATAATCAACACAATGTAAACAATAAGTCCGATTGAATATACCGGCTCCTTTGGATCACACCAGTTAGACTGTGATAATCCTTTTAATATCTTAGAGCCTATTCCATTTCCATTGCCTTTTCCAAGGAAGCTGGCAATGATAACAGGTGTCTGCATAAGAGACTGTGCAAAGATTACCGGGATAACTCCACTGGTATTTACCTTTAGTGGAATGCATGTCTGCTGACCACCCATCTGCTTGTTGCCTCTTATTTTACTAGAGTACTGTACAGGAATCTTGCGCTGTGCATCCTGAAGCAATACTACAAATACTACCATTGCAGCAATTATTGCTACTATGATAAGTCCTGCAACAATCGCCTTTGGAACGTTCGCTGCTGAAGCAATGAACTGTGACCAAAGTGTACTTAAATCCTCTGGAATACGTGAAATAATATTGATTGTCAATACTATTGATATTCCGTTTCCTACACCCTTTTCTGTAATACGCTCTCCAATCCACATAAGTACAGCTGAACCTGCTGTAAGTGAAGTAACGACCATAATAACAGTCAATGGTGTCTTTTCTGTAAGGTAATCCTGTCTGTAAAAACCAATTACCATCATGACTGACTCAAGAAGGCCTAATGCAATTGTGAGATAACGTGTTATCTCAACAATTTTCTTTCTGCCATCCTCGCCATCGCGTTGCATCTCTTCAAGCTTAGGTATTGCAATTGTAAGCAACTGCATAATGATTGAAGATGTAATGTATGGTGTAATATTCAGCGCAAATACTGACATCTGCGAGAATGATCCACCTGTGATAGCATCAACAAAGCCTAAACCATCTGCTGATTTACTGTTTAACCAACTCTGAAATACGGAGCCCTTGACACCAGGAATCGGAAGCTCGCTTCCGATTCTGATGACAATAAGCATCATGAATGTAAAAAGGATTCTATTACGGACATCCTTTATTTTAAACGCATTACGGAGTGTCTTAAGCATTAGATCACCTCTGCTTTTCCACCAAGAGCTTCGATTTTCTCTTTTGCACTAGCACTGAAAGCGTTAGCCTGAACTGTAAGCTTCTTAGTAAGTTCTCCATTTCCAAGGATCTTTACGCCATCTCTAGGATTCTTAACGATTCCTGTCTCAATTAATGTCTCAACTGAAACTACTGCATCGTTGTCGAATCTCTCAAGAGCTGAAATATTTATAGGTACGATTGTAAGAGTGTTTCTGTTCTTGAAACCTCTCTTAGGCAATCTTCTATATAATGGCATCTGTCCACCTTCGAAACCAGGTCTTGGTGCTCCTGAACGAGCCTTCTGTCCTTTATGTCCCTTACCAGCAGTCTTACCGTTTCCTGAGCCGTGTCCACGACCTCTTCTGAAATTATCACTGTGGACTGAACCCTCAGCCGCTTTTAAATTAGATAAATCCATCACGGTACCTCCTTATTTTATTCTTAAACTTCTTCTACTTTTACGTATGGTGCTACTTTGCGAACAGCTCCCTGTGTAGCTGCATTGTTTGGTAACTCTACAGTTTTGCCTAACTTAGTAAGACCAAGAGCCTCAATTGTCTTCTTGTTCTTAGGAACAGCACCAATTGTAGATTTGATTAATGTAACTTTAACTTTATCTGCCATTTTAGCGTTCCTCCTAACCTAAGATTTCTTCTACAGATTTACCACGAAGCTTTGCAACATCCTCAGGGCTTCTTAACTGCTTAAGAGCCTCGATAGTAGCAAGTACTACGTTCTGCTTGTTGTTTGATCCTAAAGACTTTGTACGGATATTCTGGATACCAGCGATCTCGCATACTGAACGTGCAGGACCACCAGCGATGATACCAGTACCTTCAGGAGACTTCTTTAATAATACGGAAGCACCTGTATATTTTCCTGTTACATCATGTGTAATGGAGTTGTTCTCGTCTAACTTAACATTTACCATGCTCTTGATAGCGTCCTCTTTACCCTTACGGATAGCTTCAGGAATTTCTGCTGCTTTTCCAAGACCTGCACCTACATGGCCGTTCTTGTCACCAACAACAACGAGAGCTGTGAATCGCATGTTACGTCCACCCTTAACAACCTTTGTTACACGCTTGATGTCAACTACCTGGTCAACTAATTCTAATTGACTAGCGTCAATGATTTCACGTTTCATGTTTGTCTCCTCCTAAAAATCTAAGCCAGCTTCTCTTGCTGCTTCAGCTAATGCTTTAACTTTTCCTGCGTAAATAAAACCGCCTCTATCGAAGACAACAGTTGAAATACCTTTATCTAATGCTTTCTTTGCGATTACAGTACCAAGCTTTGCTGCTGCATCTACGTTATTAGTCTTCTCGAGCTCTGCCTTGATATCCTTGTCAAGTGTTGATGCAGAAACGAGTGTATTTCCAACTGTATCATCAATAATCTGAGCATACATATGGTTATTACTTCTGAATACAGATAAACGAGGACGCTGTGCTGTACCAGCAAGATGATTACGCATTCTGTTATGTTTCTTTACACGAACTTCTGTTCTTGATTTCTTACTAACCATTACTTGTCCACTCCTTTAATTATTTTTTACCAGTCTTACCAACTTTACGTCTAATAACCTCATCAGCATATTTGATTCCCTTGCCCTTATATGGCTCAGGTCTTCTCTTATCCCTGATCTCAGCTGCGTACTGGCCAACTTTTTCTTTATCGATACCCTTAATGATAATCTTGTTATCCTGAACCTCTGACTCAAGTCCTTCCGGATCCTCCATCTCAACCGGATGAGAATATCCTAAGTTAAGAGTAAGTTTCTTTCCAGCCTTAGAAGCTCTGTAACCAACACCGTTAACCTCAAGAGTCTTTGTATAACCCTCAGTTACACCAACAACCATGTTGTGGATAAGTGTTCTTGTTAATCCATGTAAGGATTTCATTTTCTTCAAATCATTAGGTCTTGTAACTACTATTTCTTCACCCTCTAATTTGATATCCATCTCTGATGGAAGAGTTCTCTCAAGAGTACCCTTTGGACCTTTTACAGTCACATGATTATTTTCTGCAATTTCAACTGTTACTCCAGCAGGAACTGCGATTGGCATTCTTCCTATACGTGACATGCCCGTACCTCCTATATTTTGATATTAGGTTAATAGTTATTTAGTATTTCTGACCTTGTGGTCAGGTTATACTTTAAGATGTTACTTGCTGTATCCCTACTATACATCATGGATGCATCGAATATGGATACGTGATGAAATATACTTAATATAAATTAAGATCTTTAGGGGCATGTTCTCTTCGCTAATGAAGTTCTTCTCGCTTTGCTCAAAGAACAGCATTCTCACTAGATTCGTTCAACGCTTACACGTGCACTAATCAAGTGTTCATGGCTCAGAGAACGCCCTCGCACTAAATTCACACAGCGCGCAAGCGCTTGTGTTCATTAAGTTGCTTTCGGGCTACCAAACGAATGCTAAAACTTCGCCACCAACCTGAAGCTTTCTAGCCTCTTTATCAGTTACGATACCCTGGTTAGTTGAAAGAATAGCGATTCCAAGTCCACCAAGTACTGAAGGAATCTCATCCTTGCCTGCGTATACACGAAGACCTGGCTTAGAAATTCTCTTGATGCCTGTAATAACCTTCTCGTTCTTATCAGCACCATATTTTAATGTAACATGGATTGTCTTGATTTTTCCATCCTCAACGATGTCGTATTTCTCGATGAATCCCTCATCTACAAGGATTCCAGCGATTGCTACTTTAATCTTAGAAGCTGGGATGTCTACTGTATCATGTTTTGCAGTATTTGCGTTACGAATTCTTGTAAGCATATCTGCGATTGGATCACTTGTCATCATCATAATGAACGATATCCTCCTTAAATATGTTTGTTAATATAGTTATTTATAAAAACAGCTGTTGCTGAAAGGAAGTTCTCTTCGCTGATGAAGTTCTTCTCGCTTTGCTCAAAGAACAGCATTCTCACTAGATTCGTGCAACGCTTACACGTGCACTCATCAAGTGTTCATGGCTCAGAGAACGCCCTCGCACTAAGCTCACACAGCGCATATGCGCTTGTGTTCACTAAGTTGCTTTCGGGCTTACCAGCTAGCTTTCTTAACGCCTGGGATCTGTCCCTTGTATGCTAACTCACGGAAGCATACTCTGCAGATTCCGTATTTCTTTAAAACTGAATGTGGACGACCACAAATTCTACAACGTGTATAAGCTCTTGTAGAGAACTTTGGTGCACGCTGCTGTTTGATTTTCATACTTGTCTTAGCCATTAGAATTCCTCCGATTATTTAGCGAATGGCATATTGAACTGTGCCAATAACTCACGTGCCTCTTCGTCTGTCTTAGCTGTAGTAACGAAGATAATGTCCATACCACGAACCTTATCTACCTTATCATACTCGATCTCAGGGAAGATGATCTGCTCTTTAATTCCAAGGGCATAGTTTCCACGGCCATCAAATGCGTTAGGGTTAACACCTCTGAAGTCACGTACACGAGGTAATGCTAAGTTGATGAGACGATCTGCAAACTCGTACATCTTCTCACCACGTAATGTAACCTTACATCCGATTGGCATTCCTTCTCTGATTTTAAAGTTAGCTATAGCATTCTTTGCTTTAGTTGTAACTGCTTTCTGTCCTGTGATGGCTTCCATATCCTTAACGGCTGCCTCAAGAATCTTAGCGTTTTCCTTAGCTTCACCAACACCCATGTTAACTACGATCTTGTCAAGCTTTGGAATTTCCATTGCGTTTTTGTATCCGAACTTTTTGATCATTGCGTCCTTGATCTCATTTTCGTACTGTTCTCTAAGTCTACTCAATGTCTTAATCCTCCTCTCTCCAATTAGTCGATAACCTTGCCTGTTGATTTAGCAAAGCGAACTTTCTTGTCTCCATCCATCTTGAATCCTACACGAGTAGGCTTTCCGTCATGGATGAGCATTACGTTGGAAGCATCAATTGGAGCCTCCTGATGAACGATACCGCCCTGCTGATTTGACATACTTGGTTTTGTATGCTTAGTAACCATGTTGATTCCTTCAACAAGAAGTGTATTGTTCTTTGCGTTTACGGCAATTACCTTGCCCTCATTGTTGATATCTTTTCCAGCGATAACCTTAACAAGGTCGCCTTTTTTGATTTTCATAGTTGCCATTGACGTTCCTCCTATAATACTTCCGGAGCCAGAGAAACAATCTTCATGAACTGTTTCTCACGAAGCTCACGAGCTACTGGTCCAAATATACGTGTTCCTTTTGGAGTTTTGTCATCTTTGATGATTACTGCTGCGTTCTCATCAAACTTTATATAAGATCCGTCTTTACGACGAGCACCTTTTACTGAACGAACTACTACGGCTTTAACTACATCGCCTTTTTTAACAACACCGCCTGGTGTTGCATCTTTAACAGTAGCAACGATTACATCACCGATGTTCGCATATCTTCTGGTAGATCCACCCATAACGCGGATAACAAGTAACTCTTTAGCGCCAGTGTTATCAGCCACCTTGAGTCTGCTTTCCTGCTGTACCATGCTTGTAGCCTCCTTTTATTATTTTGCTCTTTCCATGATTTCTACAAGTCTCCATCTCTTATCTTTAGATAAAGGTCTTGTTTCCATAACTCTGACTGTATCACCGATCTTTGCATCGTTTTTCTCGTCATGAGCTTTTAATTTATAAGTCTTCTTAACGATCTTGTTGTAAAGAGGATGTCTTACGTTATCTCTTACAGCTACAACGATTGTCTTGTCCATCTTATCGCTTACAACAACACCAACACGTGTTTTTCTAAGATTTCTTTCTTCCACGGTCTAAAATCTCCTTTCTGATAGGATAAACTATTCTGCAGCCTTTGCAGTGATAACAGTCTGAATTCTAGCGATGTTCTTACGAACCTCTTTGATTCTTGCTGTGTTATCTAACTGGTTAGTTGCATTCTGGAATCTTAAATTGAAAAGTTCTTTTTTAGCATCAACGAGCTGTGCCTGTAACTGCTCTACGCTCTGTGCCTGTAACTCTTTAACGTATGCACTAGTTTTCATTTGACTCACCGCCTTCTAAATCTGCACGAGAAACTACTTTACACTTGCAAGGTAATTTGTGTGTAGCAAGACGTAAAGCTTCTTTAGCCACGTCTTCCGGTACTCCGGAGATTTCAAATAATACTCTACCTGGTTTTACTACAGCTACCCAATACTCAAGGGCACCCTTTCCTTTACCCATTCGAACACCCATAGGCTTATGTGTTACAGGTTTCTCCGGGAAAATCTTTATCCAAACTTTACCACCACGCTTGATGTAACGAGTCATAGCTACACGGGCAGCCTCAATCTGATTTGCTTTGATCCAGCATGGCTCAAGTGCTACAATACCATACTCACCATTTGTGATCTTGTTTCCTCTTGTAGCTTTTCCTGCCATGGAACCACGGAACTGTTTACGATGTTTTACTCTCTTAGGCATTAACATAATTACTTAGCTCCTCCTTCCTTGTTTGCTTTTGTAGGAAGTACCTCGCCTTTGTAGATCCAAACCTTAACGCCAACCTTGCCGTAAGTTGTATCTGCCTCAGCGAATCCATAATCGATATCTGCTCTGATTGTCTGGAGTGGAGTAGTTCCATCATTGTATGTCTCTGTACGAGCCATATCTGCTCCGCCAAGACGACCTGAACATGTTGTCTTAATTCCTTTAACGCCGGCCTTCATAGCTCTTCCCATGCAAGACTTCATTGCTCTACGGAATGAAACACGGTTCTCAAGCTGTAAAGCGATGTTCTCAGCAACAAGCTGTGCATCCTTGTCCGGTCTCTTTACTTCTTTGATATCAACAACTAATTTCTTGTCTGTAAGCTTCTGAACCTCAGCCTTGATCTTCTCGATCTCAGCTCCGCCCTTACCGATTACAACACCCGGCTTAGCTGTATAAATGATAACCTTAACGCGATCTGAAGCTCTCTCGATCTCAATCTTTGAAACACCAGCTGCGTATAATTTTTTCTTTAAAAATGTTCTGATATTATAATCTTCTACTAAGTAATCAGCGAAATCACCCTCTGCATACCATTTGGAATCCCAGTCCTTGATAACGCCAACTCTTAAGCCATGAGGATTAACCTTCTGTCCCATGATTGCCTCCTATCTTTCATCAAGCACGATTGTAATGTGGCTCATTCTCTTCTCGATTCTGTAAGCTCTACCCTGTGCTCTAGGATGAATTCTCTTCATTGTTGGTCCCTTATTTGCAAAACACTCTGCAACGTAAAGGTTCTCTGCCTTATAGTTCTTTTCCGGATAATTATTTTCTGCGTTAGCGATTGCTGACTCTAATAATTTCTTTACTAAGCTTGAAGCATATCTAGGATTGTATGTTACGATTGCAAGTGCTTCGTTAACACTCTTTCCACGAATAGCATCTAAAACGAAACAAGCTTTCTGTACAGACACTCTAGCATAAGATAACTTTGCTGAAGGTCTTGTATCTCTAACTTCATTTCTCTCTCTCTTGATTTTGGATCTATGTCCCTTTGCCATGGATGAAACCTCCTTTCAATAAATCTTATCTTACGCCTGATTTCTTCTCGTCTTTTCCATGTCCTCTGTAAGTTCTTGTTGCAACGAACTCACCAAGTTTATGTCCAACCATATCCTCTGTAACATATACAGGAACATGCTTTCTTCCATCATGAACAGCAATTGTGTGTCCAACGAATGAAGGGAAGATTGTTGAACGACGTGACCATGTCTTGATTACAGACTTGTCACCAGAAGCGTTCATAGCATCTACTTTTTTAAGTAAGCTTTCATCAGCAAATGGTCCTTTTTTTAATGAACGTGCCATTTATTCAACCTCCTAATTATTTGATTGCACGACCGTCTCTTCTACGAACGATCATCTTGTTAGACTGTTTGTTCTTCTTTCTGGTCTTTAAGCCAAGTGCAGGTTTGCCCCATGGAGTACATGGTCCTGGACGTCCTACAGGTGCCTTACCTTCTCCACCACCGTGTGGATGGTCGTTAGGGTTCATAACAGATCCACGAACTGTTGGACGAACACCCATGTGACGCTTACGTCCGGCTTTACCAATATTTACGAGGTTGTGATCTCCGTTTCCAATTACACCGATTGTAGCACGGCACTGAATTGGAACCATTCTCATTTCTCCTGAAGGAAGACGAAGTGTTGCATATTTTCCTTCTTTAGCCATAAGCTGTGCGCTAAGTCCTGCTGAACGAACAAGCTGTCCGCCCTTTCCAGGAAGAAGCTCGATGTTGTGAATCTGTGTACCAACTGGGATATTCTCAAGTGGTAAGCAGTTTCCAACTCTGACCTCAGCCTGAGCACCGCTCATAACCTTCATTCCGTCTGTAAGTCCTGCTGGAGCAAGAATATATGATTTCTCACCATCTGCATAGCAGATAAGTGCGATGTTTGCTGTTCTGTTTGGATCGTACTCGATACCAACTACAGTTGCTGGAATACCGTCTTTCTTATTTCTCTTGAAATCGATAAGTCTGTATTTTCTTCTATTTCCACCACCATGGTGTCTAACTGTGATTTTACCCTGATTGTTACGACCAGCGTTCTTCTTTAAAGAAGTAACAAGTGACTTCTCAGGAGTTGTCTTTGTAATCTCTGAGAAATCTGAACCAGTCATATTTCTTCTGGAAGGTGTATATGGGTTATATGTCTTAATTCCCATTTTGTTTCTCCTTTCGATATGTTTTCATTATCGCGTCTTTTCTGACGCATATCATTCTGTGGTTCTGCTCGCTAAGCTTAAACTTCGCTTATCAGCTCGTTTTCGCCAATCTCACAGAACGGCCTCGCACTAAATTCAAGCTGCGCTAACGCTTACTTTCATTAAGTTGCTTTCGACCTCGGTCTACAGTCCTGCGAAGATCTCGATATCTTTGCTGTCTGCTGTAAGCTGTACGATAGCCTTCTTTGTCTTAGCAGTCTTTCCTGTTACCATTCCGCGACGCTTGTTCTTGCCTTCGCAGTTCATTGTGTTAACTTTGGCAACCTTTGTTCCTTCGAACATTCTCTCTACTGCTTCTTTGATCATAGTCTTGTTTGCATCCGGGTGAACAAGGAATGTGTATTTCTTCTCAGCCATTGCATTCATACTCTTCTCAGTTACTACTGGTTTGAGGATTACATCATAGTACTGTACGTTTGCCATTATGCATATACCTCCTCGATTGTTGCTACAGCAGCCTTTGTAACTACTACTGTGTCATATTTTAATACATCGAATACGTTAAGCTCATTTGTCTGAGTTGTCTTAACTGTCGGGATGTTTGCTGCAGAAGCGATAACCTTCTCGTCCATATCATTTAATATAACGAGTGCCTTCTCAACATTGAGGTTCTTTAATACTTCTACGAATTTCTTTGTCTTAATCTCATCAAGCTTAAGCTCATCTACTACAACGAACTTGTTCTCAACAACTCTTGATGTAAGTGCAGACTTAAGTGCTGCTCTCTTCTCTTTCTTGTTGAGCTTGAATGAGTAATCTCTAGGAGTAGGAGCGAATACAACTCCACCACCTGTCCACTGTGGAGATCTTGTAGAACCCTGACGTGCATGTCCTGTTCCCTTCTGTCTCCATGGTTTTCTTCCGCCACCGCGAACTTCAGAACGTGTCTTAGCTTTCTGAGTTCCCTGACGTTTATTTGCAAGCTGCTGAAGAACAGCCATATGAACTAAATGCTCATTAATTTCTACGCCGAAAATGGAATCATTTAACTCGATCTTGTCGACTTCTTTGCCTTCCATGTTATATACAGCTACGTTAGCCATCGTAAAGTTCCTCCTTTCTTACTTTGCACTATTTACCAGATTTTGTAGTCTCTTTTACTGTAATGAGAGCTTTCTTAGCTCCTGGAACTGCGCCCTTGATTAACAGTAAGTTCTTGTCTGCGTCAACTCTTACAACCTCGAGATTCTGAGTTGTAACCTTTACGCTACCCATATGTCCAGGCATTCCTTTTCCCTTGAATACCTTACTTGGTGAAGAACAAGCACCGTTAGAACCCTGATGACGATGGAATTTAGAACCATGAGCCATTGGTCCTCTGTGCTGACCTAATCTCTTGATAGCACCCTGGAAACCTTTACCTTTTGAAATAGCAGTTACATCAACCTTGTCACCCTCTGCGAAGATGTCAGCCTTGATCTCATCTGCTAAATTGTACTCATCTGCGTTTTCGAATTTGAACTCGCGAACGAATCTCTTTCCTAAAACACCTGCTTTTTTGAAGTGTCCCATCTGAGCCTTGTTAACACCATGTCTGTGTGCTACGCTCTTTTTACCGTTGGCATCCTTCTCAACGACTTTCTCTTTCTTGTCGCCGAAACCAACCTGAACTGCGCTGTAACCATCATTCTCAACAGTTTTGATCTGTGTTACAACACATGGACCAGCCTCTAATACAGTTACAGGTACTAATACACCATCTGCATTGAAGATCTGTGTCATACCGATTTTTGTTGCTAAAATCGCTTTCTTCATTTCTTTACCTCCTGTTTTCTACAGCGGAACGCCTCTTGCCTGTCAACCCAGCCCGCGAAGAATTAGCCGGAACAAGTAGCGGAACCGTTCATCCTAGAGCAGCCTACTAGATCGTTATGCTTTCGCACTGTATCTTCTATATAAACCATTCGGGGATATACTAATTAATTGTTGAAGCTTATTTCTGCTTCATTTTGATATCAATGTAAACACCAGCTGGCATTTCAATCCTTGATAAAGACTCTGTTGTCTTCTGTGTTGGATTGATGATATCGATAAGTCTCTTATGAGTTCTCTGCTCGAACTGTTCACGAGAATCCTTGTACTTGTGAGTAGCTCTAAGAATTGTAACTACTTCCTTCTTTGTTGGAAGAGGTACCGGTCCGCTCACCTGTGATCCATTCTTCTTTACAGTCTCGATGATTTTCTTTGCGCTTGAATCTACTAACTCGTGATCATACGCCTTGAGAGTAATTCTCATTACTTGACTTGCCATAAAAAAAGTCGCCTCCTTTTCGCACTTTTAACTTCAGTACGACAAGCGGTGACTGTACACATCTCCGTGTGTGTCCTGTAGACTTTCACACGTTGTTTCTACACATTGTAGACCATATCTGTTCTGTACAGTGACTTGCCGTCAGTTTCCTAACTTGACATTCGCTCCGCCGAATTCTCTGTCTCATGGACAGTAACTTCAAACTTCATAGCTATCATGCCACAGCAAGTGATATTATACATGACGTTTACAATAATTGCAATACTTTTTTCAAAAAAAATTTATTTTTTTATTTCGGATAATATTCCATTGAAAAATTACACTTTTGCACGTATATTATATAGAAGAAACCCGATTAAATGCAAGCAACGTGTAGTTTATTTTTTACACGCAGATAAGAAAGGAATATAAACATATGTGGTTAGCAGATAGATGGAAAGATTACGAGGTTATCGACTGCTCATGCGGTGAAAAGCTTGAGCGTTGGTCTAAATATATTTTGCTGCGTCCCGATCCCCAGGTAATTTGGGACACTCCAAAGACTAATAAGAACTGGAAAAAGCTTAACGGTCACTATCACAGAAGCAAGAAAGGCGGTGGTGAATGGGAGTTTTTTGATCTGCCACAGGAGTGGACCATAAACTACTCTCTTCCTATTAATAAAGAGCTCACATTTCACTTAAAACCATTCAGCTTCAAGCACACCGGTCTGTTTCCTGAGCAGGCTGCCAATTGGGACTGGTTTTCAAAGAAGATTTATGATGCAAAAAAAATCGGTCGTGATATAAAGGTATTAAATCTCTTTGCATACACCGGAGGTGCCACTCTCGCTGCTGCTGCCGCAGGCGCCGCTGTCACACATGTGGACGCTTCAAAGGGCATGGTCACATGGGCTAAGGAAAACGCTGTAAGCAGCGGTCTTGGTGACGCACCTATCAGATGGCTTGTGGATGATTGTGTGAAGTTTGTTGAGCGTGAAATCCGCCGTGGCAATCATTACGATGCCATCATAATGGATCCGCCGTCATACGGCAGAGGTCCTAAGGGTGAAATTTGGAAAATCGAGGAAAGCGTATATCCGCTTGTGCAGCTTTGTGCAAAGCTCCTTACCAACAAGCCGCTTTTCTTCCTGATCAATTCATACACTACAGGCCTCCAGCCCGCAGTACTTACTTATATGATAAGCACAGCGTTAAAGAAATTCGACGGAAAAGTTACCGCCAGTGAGATTGGTATCCCGGTTTCTTCTAACGGTCTTGTACTTCCATGTGGCGCCAGTGGACGCTTTGAGGGACGATAATCGATAAAAAGAGAGCAGAAACACATTTTCGTATGTTTCCGCTCTCTTTTTCTTACTTATAATATACCATTTTTAGATTCTGAAGAATTTAAGATCTGCATCAAGCTTCTGTGACATATCCTTAAGCTCATTTGCTTTGCCGGCAAGGTTTGCAATAACCTCGCCAAGCTCAAGCATAGACGCTGTTGTCTGCTCTGTAGATGCCGCATTTTCTTCTGATATTGATGCAAGGCTCACAATAATCTGTTCGACATTTCTTCTTGCATCATCACAAGTCTTTGTACAATCTTTAATAGCTGCTGTCTTTTCATTTGAAAGAGCAATTCCATTCTCAAGTACATTGAACTTGTCCTGAGTTTCAACAAGTTTATCCTGCTGCGCATTTACTATCTGTGTAACTTCGTCAACGATCGCCACGGTTCTCTCTGCTTCGTCAGTAAGCTCTGCTATGATATTCTTTATGATATCCGCAGATGAGCTTGACTGCTCTGCAAGCTGCTGGATCTCCGTTGCAACCACCGCGAATCCTCTTCCTGCCTCGCCGGCTCTTGCTGCCTCTATGCTGGCATTGAGAGAAAGCAGGTTTGTCTGGCTGGCAATCGATGTTATAAGCTCAGCAGCCTCTTTGATCTTCTGGACAGATTCATTTGTCGTATGTGTCTGATGTACAACCTGTTCAAATGCTTCTGCTGTTTTCTCATTTGCTTCGCTGAGTTCCTTCATATTTACAGAAGACTCTGTGCTGACCTGTTTCATCTCCAATGCTGTCTTTCCAAGGTCATCAACATTCTCCACGATATTGTCAAAAGCACTGCCCATGCCTTCCATCTCATTTGATGAAGAATCCACCTCTCGTGCCTGTGAAGTAGCGCCCTGTGCGATATCCTCTACAGACTTTCCGATCTCTTCTGATGTCTCACTGCTTCGTGAGGCCATATTATCAAGCTCTTCTCCGGCCTGGTTTACATCTGTTGCAATAAGCTGTACAGATTTCATGATATCAGAAATCTTATCCAGGAATTTATTTACGTATGCGCCAAATATCGAGAACTCATCTTTTCCGGTATCCTGTGCCCTTACTGTCAGATCACCATCAGTCATCTTTGACAAAGTATCTTTGAATCTTGCAATACTGTGATTCATTGAACGGTTTACCGCAACCGCTATCACAACGATCACTGCCAGACCTATGACGAGTATAACAACCATGATCAAAAGAGTGCTCGTCTTTGCCGCATCATTGCTTGACTGTACGCTGTCCTTGAGTTCTGATGTAAGCTTTGTCAGGTTGCTAAACTGTGTGGCATTGTCCTGCTTAAGCTTGAGGATCTGCTGATCCACATCCGCTATATCGGTATATGCCTTCTGTTTCTCAGCCATATCGGTAGTGACAGTATCCTTTGTATCGCCATCACGCACATACACGCCGATATTGTCTGTTATGAGCTGAAGGTCATCTGTTACAGTCTGTGCCGCATCCGTCACATCCTTGCCCTCTACAACCAGCCGGCTGTATGCTGCAAAGTCTGAATTAAGCTGTGATAATCCTGATGCAAAATCATATTTTTCTGAAAATGCACATGCTGCCTGCATATCTTCCGGTGTGGATGAAACATACATATCATATGAGAAGCTGTCATAGTTTTGCATATCGAGCTTGTCTGCCGGTATCTTTATTGCTATTTCTTCCCACTGTGCATTTGCAGCTGTAAAAAGTCCGTCAACGCAGATAGTCTTCTGTCCATCAACATCCTCTATCGAAAGTCCCTGCAGTGCATCTCCGTATGAGCCGTTAAGATCAGTGTCAGAAAATGCGCTCAGATCTATAGGTGTAGTCTGGTCACCCTTGTGGAAAGCAAGATTGTTTACGTATACCTTGCCATTGTAATCTATAGAATTGCCTCCGAGACGTACATAGAGATATATTCTCTTTCCTTCCTGAGGAATTGCATTCGAATACGAAAGTTTTACAAGATCCTGTCCTGCAAGCTGTGCCGGCTGACCTGCTCCCGCAAGCTTGACCCATGATCCGTCAACCCAGTCTTTATCATCCTTTATCACTGCGAATGCATCATTCAATGCCTCATCATCAGCAAGAAACGTCTGATACATTCCTGAATCATCGGTAAATCCACGCTTGTTACTCAGATCAAGTATCTGTGAATAATTGTCCTTTGTCTGATTGAGTACTGTTTCCATCTCGGAAATATCTTTTTTCCAGGAAAGACTCGCATGCTTTCCGGCCGATTCAGCATCACCGCTCATATCCTCCAGATTAGAGACGATATTCTCCAGATATTTGCTGTCAAGATAATAGCAATAAGATGTATCTAATGCCTGATTCTCATTCTGTGCCAGATTGATCTTGTTGATATCCTGCAATATTGTATTATTGCTCGCCGTCTTATTAAGTGCCACGATACCTGAAGTTCCAAGCACGAACGAAGTAACAACAGATACTGCACTTATCAGAACTATTTTTCCCCGGATACTTCCGAAGCTTCCAATGTTAAGTTTTTTTGATTTCATACATTTGTCCCCTGTCAAAGTATTTTTATAGTTCATTTAGTCTGTAATTCTAGTCTTAGGGCTATTTTACTATAATTTTACACATTTAACAATGCTTATTGATAAATAATTTAAAAATATGATAAAAAAGGACTGTGAAATTTCACAGCCCTGATAATAAAAATCAAAGTATTCGTTTTTTCTTGAGAAGTATCAGTATAAGCACACATATGATGATCATGATACCGCATATGATAAGAAATCCGTGTGCCGTGTTCGCCAGCGGAACCCACTTTGAACTGACATTCATGCCGTATATACCGGAAATAACTGTCGGGATAGCCATGATAAGCGTAATGACTGTCAGTATCTTCATGACATTATTAAGCCTGTTGTCGATCACTGTACTCATCAGCTCTCTGGTACCGTTTATGATATCTCGGTAAATACCAGTCATCTCGATAGCCTGCTTGTTCTCAACAATAACATCTCCAAGCAGCTCTTTGTCCTCGGGATACTGCTCAAGGCGCTTGTATCTGGTCAGTCGTTCAAGCACAACGCCATTTGCACGAAGAGATGTGGCAAAGTATACGAGTGTGGACTCAAGCTCATGAAGCGCGATCAAATCGTCCTCTTCTGTATCCTCGCCTACTCGTTCCTCGATCTCAGTACGCATCTTGTCAATTATGCGCAGATCATTCTGATACAAAACCGAAATCCTGTAAAGTATCTGATACACAAATCTGAGTTTTTTCTTTGTGCTGAATTCCTTTACCCGGTTATTGAGGAATACCTGAAGTACAGGTGTATCCTCCGTACATACTGTGACGATTTCATCATCTGTCAGGATAATGCCGAGCGGGATTGTCGTATAGGATTCCTTATCGTGTCTTGTCTCTATGGATGGGATATCCACCAATATCAGTGTGTATCCGTCCTGCAGCTCGATACGTGAGCTCTCCTCCTCATCGAGTGCGGAAAGCACATCTTCTATATCAACATTCAGCTCCTCGGCAACCATCTGGCCCTCCGCGACAGACGGGTTGACCATCTGAATCCAGGCTCCGCCCTGAATCCTGTCTACCTCATGTATTAACTTGTCATCTGTCCTGTAAAACTTGACCATGATGCCTCCTTGGATTGTCTCTGACTTCTATATTAATTCTCAGAATATTTCTCGCTCTGGCTCTTTATAAGCTCCGCGTCCTCAAAATAGTTGATCTTCATTGCACGCTTAACCTCAGCCATAGTCTGTGCAGCACGCTCTCTTGCTGTCTCACTGCCCTTCTTAAGGATCTCGTATACAGCAGGAATATCCTTCTCAAACTCCGCTCTTCTTGCGCGGATAGGTGCAAGTTCCTCCTGCATGATATTGTTGAGGAATTTCTTTATCTTCACATCACCAAGACCGCCTCTTGTATAGTGGTCTTTAAGCTCCTGAAGGTTAGCATACTCAGGCAGATATTCCTCAAAATGCTCAGGCTTTGAAAATGCATCGAGATATGTAAATACAGTATTGCCCTCAAGGTGTCCAGGATCAGAGATCTGGATATGAGTAGGATCTGTATACATGCTCATGACTTTTTTCTTTACATCTGCCTCTGTATCAGCGAGGTAAATGCAGTTTCCGAGAGATTTGCTCATCTTCTGTCCGCCATCTGTACCCGGAAGACGGCAGCATGCCTCATTCTCAGGTAAAAGCACATCCGGCTCAACGAGCACCTCATCATAGATAGAATTAAACTTTCTGACAATCTCCCTGGTCTGCTCTATCATTGGGAGCTGGTCCTCTCCAACCGGAACAGTTGTAGCCTTGAAGGCAGTGATATCTGCTGCCTGGCTGATTGGATAATTGAAAAAGCCAACCGGTATACTTGCCTCGAAATTTCTTAGCTTAATCTCATTCTTTACTGTAGGGTTTCTCTGAAGTCTCGATACTGTAACGAGATTTGAGTAGAAAAATGTAAGCTCAGTAAGCTCCGGTATCTGCGACTGTACAAACAGTGTAGACTTGGCCGGGTCGAGTCCCGCTGAGAGGTAATCAAGTGCTACCTCTATGATATTCTGTCTGATTTTCTCAGGGTTGTCAAAATTGTCTGTGAGTGCCTGTGCATCGGCAATCATGATAAATATTTTGTCATACTCTCCTGAATTCTGAAGCTCAACTCTTCTGCGAAGTGAGCCCACGTAATGTCCTATATGGAGTCTTCCTGTTGGTCTGTCTCCTGTTAAAATAATTTTTTCCATCTCTATTATTCCTCTGCTTTAGTTCTATTATTACGATTGCATTGTAGGTTTATTCGCCAAACCGTCGGTCTTAGCAATCGCCAGCTTCTTTTATTATAACACACTGACGTGTAAAAGCCTAGGAAAAAGAACTCTCATTTTAATTATTTTATGATATCTGCATACTCTGCCTTTGCCGCCCTGCACAAATCATCCGGTGACAGCGTAATCTGAAGCCCAAGCCTGCCTCCGCTGACCGTGATTTTATCCTGCTCCTTAGCTGCCTCATGGATAAATGTAGGATACTGCTTTTTCATGCCGATTGATGTACAGCCGCCCCTTATATATCCTGTAACCTTTGTCAAATCCTTGAGATGCAGCATCTCTATTGATTTCTCACCTGCTGCCTTTGCGGCTTTTTTGAAATCAATTTCGTCATCTATCGGTACCACAAACACATAGTATCCGCCGCTTTTGCCAACTGTCGTGATAGTCTTGTACATGCCTGCGTGGTCAAGCCCCAGCTTGTCTGCTATCTGCGCAGCATCCACAAAGTCATCGCACTCGTATGTGCGTGCCTCATATGGAATCTTCATTGTTTCCAGTATTCTTATTGCATTTGTCTTTGCTTCTTTTTTTCCCATTATACTATCTTTCCTCCAATAAAATTAAGATATAGTCCATATCTATATGCTATAGACCTTTTTAATGTTATCATAATCCGAGTGTATAAATTCAGTTCCTTTTTGTGATGATACCATCCTGCATATATAGTATATCATCCTATTTATCAACTCATATCCAAACTTTGAGGCTCTTGTACTTTTTGCGCTTCGATATTTATTATATAGGTTCGTTCCTTGTTATTATAATACAACGGAAACTTGATATCGTAAATAATTTTTCCATCTTTTAGTCCGAAAAACAAAATCACGCTTGCAAGCACCTACATTATATTGTATATTAAAGCTATAGAACTAGAGTACTACAAAAATAACGACACTTTCCATTAATTAAGGAGATCGATCATATGGAAAAAACTCAACCGAAAATAAATGTAGCCCATATCCCTGTCTGGGGATATTTTATACTTATTTTTGCAGTTATGATGATGCTCATAGGCGCTACCATTCCAATCAGTAATCATGAATCTAAATCCGACGATAGCTACACCGATTTTTCGACAGGATGGCTTAGCTATGATAATTCTGAAGCGTCGCTCAACCACATATCAGGTAATACCATAATTCATCGTACAATACAGGAATCTGATTGTGATAAAACACTGTTTTTCTTTGCAAAGACTTCAAATATAAAGGTATTTATTGATGGTATCTGTCAATACTCAAATCCCATTTTCAGTCAGCAGCTTTTTGGCAAAACACCGGGAGCACTTTTTGTCCAGGTTTTTATACCTGCTCAAAGCGCCGGAAAGATACTTGAAATTGAAGTGGAAAATCCATATATGAATGATGACAGTGCCAAGCTGAGCGATATGTATCTTGGCGACATCACAGATATTATACAGTCTGAACAGCAGAACAAATTTCCTGCATTTTGTCTTAGCTTTATAACAATGGTACTCGGTATTGCAATGCTCCTTCTTTTCATTCCGCTGACGCATCAGCAGATAATCGGACATGAGCTTTTATTCCTTGGTGCAGTAACCTTTATATCAGGATTATTTCTCACAACTGACAGCAGATATTTACAGCTTGTGTATGGCAATGCCCATATTTATCATATGATTGCAGAAACAGCAATGCAGTTGGTTATTCCACCTTTTTTGTTGTTTTTTTGCCACATGTATGATAAATACAGCAAAAAAATCAGTACAATACTATGTTTTATTTGTGAGCTCACATTTGCAGGCTGCTTTATTTGCGAAATATCAGGAATCAGGGATTATCACCAGACACTTATTCTAACACACATTATGTTTGCCATATCCACGATTTTTATCCTGATTTCAACGGTAAAAAGCATTATACAAAGCCCGATTAAAAATTTCTACCATAACCTGGGCTGTATCATGCTATGTGTGCTGATTCTGACCGACATCATAGTTTTATGGCGCGGCATCGGACATGAGACAAGCTATTTTGTCAGACTTGGTGTATTGATTTTTGTCACAATGGAGATTGTCCAGATTGTAAAAAAAGTCCTGGTAGCTTATCAGCGTAACATTAAGAACGAATTGCTCAGCCGTCTGGCTTATCACGATGGACTCACTGATCTGCTCAACCGTACCTCTTATATGGAAAAGGTAAAGGAGCTTGAAAATAACAAAGTCCCATATATATTATTTGCAATTTATGATGTAAACAATCTCAAAAAGGTAAATGACACAATGGGCCATCAGAAGGGTGATGAGATGATAAAACGCGTTGCAGATGTGTTCAACGCTTCCCTCGGTAAATATGGCCAGTGCTATCGAATCGGCGGTGATGAATTTGTATTTATATCGACAACACCCGGTATAGAGGATAAGTTTCTTCAGGCAAACGACCATCTTATTGCAAACTTCGGCAGTATCTCTGACGGTGATAATCTCGTGCCTATCACGGTTGCAATGGGCTATTATGTGCTTGACGAAAACAATTCAATGGACATTAATGATATAATCCGTGAAGCCGATTCTTTGATGTACGAGAAAAAACGTACCATGAAGCACCGCACATCATAGTACATCGCTATATAAAAGACGGTCTGACATCTAAATATAATATCGCAAGAACAATAAAAGCTGCTGCATACACTTATCCATGTATGTAGCAGCTTTTATTTAAAATTTAGTAACTATTCATAGTCTTTTCAAATCTCAAACAGGCAAAACTAATACCGCCTGCATAAAGCTATCTCATTTTTACTGATTGTCCACACTCTTATCTGAATTCTTGTATGCTTCCTCAAAGAACTGCTCCTGTGAATCTACAGGTGTGCTGTTTATCTTTCTGTCCACATACTCGCCATCAGCGCGAAGCTCCTTGCCCTTCTCATCATCTGTCATGATCGTATCAAAGATATGGCGGATTTTGTCCTTAGCATGTGCATCATATACAGGTGTTGCAACCTCCACACGTCTTACGGTGTTTCTGGTCATAAAATCTGCTGATGCAATATAAATCTTCTCATCATCGCCCACACCAAATCTGTATATACGTGAATGCTCAAGATATCTTCCTACAACACTTATTACAGTGATATTTTCTGTGGCGCCCTCAACCTGAGGCTTCACACAGCAGATTCCTCTGACAATAAGCTCTACCTTCACGCCTGCCTGTGATGCATCGATAAGCTTGTCTATAAGCACTTTGTCAGTGAGAGAGTTAATCTTAACTCCGATGTATGCCGGTTTCCCTGCATTCTTATTGGCAATCTGCTCATCAATCATGTCAACAATCTTATTCTGCAGGCATTTTGGAGCAACAAGCAGATGTTTTACATCTCCGTCCGAAACAGTCTCACCTCTCTGAAGCGCCATAAACACCCTTGATGCATCTGCTCCTATCTCCTGGTTTGCAGTGATGAGGGATAAATCTGTGTAAAGACGCGAGGTCTTCTCGTTGTAGTTTCCTGTACCAATCTGAGTGATGTACTCAAAGCCATCGCCCTTTTTCTTTGTGATGAGGCAGAGCTTTGAGTGGACCTTGTAATCACCAAGTCCGTAAAGTATCTGACAGCCTGCGTCCTCAAGGCGGTGTGACATCTCTATGTTGTTAGCCTCATCAAACCTCGCACGCAGCTCGACAAGCACGATAACCTCCTTGCCGTTTTCTGCGGCCTCTATAAGTGCATCGATAATCTGGCTCTTGTCTGCCACTCTGTATAGTGTCATCTTGATGGAAACCACATCAGTATCCTCTGCTGCATCGTTAAGCATCTTGATAAACGGCTTCATGCTCTCAAACGGATATGAAAGAAGCACATCCTTTTTCTCAACCTGTCCAAGTATACTCTCCTTGAGCGAAAGCTCAGGTGTGTCACGCGGTGTACGCTTCTCAAAGAAAAGCTCCTGCTTGTCTCGCAGATAGTGCTGAAGCTGGAATACGAATGACATATCAAGCGGTGTTTTTACACTGATAAAATGCTTTTTGCCAATCTCAAGGAAGCTCGAGAGCTCGTCAATCGCCTTGCGGTTGATTTTTCTTGAAAGCTCGACTCTTACAGGGTCAAGGCGCACTCTCTTCTTGATGAGCTCCTCCATCATGTTACGATAATCCATATCCTCATCATACATGCTCTGCGCATCGATATCCGCATTACGTGTCACACGCATGATTGATTTCTCACGGATTACATACTTTGGATAGAGCTTTGATACAAAGTGTAAAATAAGTTCTTCTGACAGCATAAATGTGCCCGGTCTTGTAGGTATCTCAATCAGACGCTTGAATACGCTGTTTGAGCATGGCACGATACCTGTCTTTTTCTTTCCCTTCTGCGTGGTTAAAAGCACTACAGCATAGAGCTGTTTGTTGGCAAGGAGCGGGAACGGCTGCTGCTTTCCTATAATCATCGGAGAGAGGAAAGGTGCAATGTGTGCATCAAAATATGCCTCCAGTAAATCACCCTCATCCTTTGACAGCTTGTTGAAATTGATTATGCGCACGCCCTTTGGCTCAAGCTCGCCCATAAGCTGCTCGTAAATCCTTGCTTTTTTCTTCTCAAGCTCGCATACTCTGTCAAGGATTGCCGATACCTGCTCCTCACTCGACATCTTTGTCTTGTTCTCAAAAATCTTTTCCTTTGAATTCATCTGCATCATGAGTGATCCGACTCTGACCATGAAAAACTCATCCAGATTTGTCTGGTAGATTGATGCAAAGGTCAGTCTCTCTGCAAGCGGTACTCTTGGATTGCCCGCCTCATTTAATACTCGCTCATTGAACTGTAACCATGACAGCTCCCTGTTTGTGTAAAATTCTTCCAGTTTTTTCATCTGCATATATGCTCCTATTCTATATGATATTTTTCCATTCGCGTCTGCGTCTTTTAAGTTCGTTTTATTTTGTGCACGCTGCATTTCAAGCAGCCTTGCCCGCTCTATCAGCTTGTCCTCCCGGCGTCTCCTTCTGTCTGCCAGATGAAGCTTATTTTCCACTCCGACAAGCAGCTCCGCAAGTGCTTTCAAAACTCTTTCCCTATGCAATATTTACCTCACCGTTGATATCATCTGATAATATTCCAATTCTCGCTATACCGCACAGCACATAATGCTTCTGCAATGTCCGTGCACTCTTAAGTTCATTTTCGATATTTTTGGCTTTTTTGTCAATACATTCATGCAAATTTACAAACATTTCTTCAACAATATCAGTACATCTGAGTGTTTCCTTTGCAGCAAGCTGCATTACCATCCCGGTGACGTGTTTTTCTACGAATTAAGGCTGTCCACATGGGTAGTTTGTACCTCTTGTGAACAGCCTGTTATCATCGTTGCCATCATTCCTATGACGACCGTTTTCTTTAGTAATTTCTTTTTCAACCTAATCTCTCCATTAGCATGATAAATGATTAAAATTAATCAATAACTATTCAACAAGTTAATAATATCAAGCTAATGTAAAGTCCAAAACACAGTTATGTAAAATTAAGATAAAAACTTTACAATTCTTTATTCAGCTTTACATAAATTAATTTTGTGTGCATTTTATATATCTTTTAGGCATTTTTAACTATTTCTACGGCAATATCCGGATAATTTGTGATAATTGCATCTGCTTCTGCCTTGACAAGTACCTTCATCTCATGCTTTTCGTTTACAGTCCATACATGAGCTCTAAGGCCTCTTCCATGAGCCTTGTCGATGTAGTTTTCATCCTGCATATGGTAGGTTGCCGGATGAAGCGCATCTACATGAAGCTCACCGGCATACTCTGCCGGATTTACTATAATGTCAGAAAAAAGCAGACCGCATCTCATATCAGGGCAAAGCTTTTTCATGCGCACAATCGACTCGTGATTGAATGATGAGCACCAGATTCTGTCAAGCATATCATACTCTTCCACGAGCGCCAGCACCTTTTTCTCCAGATTTTTGTACTGTACGATACCATTTTTGAGTTCAATATTTATGGTCATCTCTGTGTTTTTGAGCAAATCAAACACCTCATCGAGTGTTGGAATACATGTCTTCTTGTCATAGGATGGCATGTGCTTTGACACATTGAGCTGCTTCAGTTCCTTGAGTGTATAGTCCTTTACAAAGCCCTTCTCTCCACTCACTCTATCCACTGTCTCATCGTGTATGACCACGAGCTCTCCATCCTTTGTAAGCTGTACATCAAGCTCCACCCCGTCAGCCTTCATCTCTTCTGCCTTCTTGAATGCCTCAAGTGTGTTCTCCGGTACATATCCGGATGCTCCTCTGTGTGCCCAGACCTTTGTTCCCTCTGTGTTTATCATGCTTTGAGCCTTCTTTCGTTGCTTTTTATTTTAGTTATTTTCATGCCTCGGTGCATCATATCTGTCTGCAAGCCTTAAAAATACAAATCCCACTGCAAAGAATATCGCCATAGTTGCAACCGCCACATTTATCGTGCCACCTGCAAGCTTTACTGCCGCTATGACAATCGAGCCTAAAAACGAAGCTCCCTTTGCAAAAATGTCATAGATTCCAAAATATTCTCCCGAGTTTTCAGGAGGAATAATCTTTGAAAAATATGAGCGTGACAGAGCCTGCAATGAGCCCTGGAAGCATCCCACACCAAATGCCATGATTCCAAAGCCAATCAGATCATGCAGTGTAAGTGCATACAGACAAATTGCAAAATATCCCGCAATGCAGACATACAAAAGCGTTGTAGTTTTGTATTTCTGTGACAATTTTCCAAAGACAAGTGAACCAATACATGCCACTACCTGTGTGAAAAGTAAAAACACTACCTGTCCCACTGAATCAAGCTTTAAATCAGTTCCTATGTTTATACAATTATCTATTATAGTACCTACACCATCTATGTAAAGGAAAAAAGCGACTAAAAACAGACCTACTTTTTTATCTTTTGTAGCTATTTTTTTGATTGTTCCAAAAATCTGTGCAAATGCGTCAGCTATGAGTCTTAGGACTCCCGGATTTTTGTTTGTTTTGCTTTTCTCTTTGATATTGTCTCTTATAAATACATCATTTTCAAAATTCTTATGAATATCTTTGTCTGCCGCATCCGATACATAATTCATCTGTTTATAGCTCTTAAACAGTGGAATTGTAACAACAAACCACCAGATTCCGGTAATCGCAAAGCCAATTATCATTGACAGGCGGTTTGATATATATCCAAGCATATCCGGTCCACAGATATACGCTGCCAATGAAACGAGAAACGGCACACACGAGCCCAGATATCCCCAGGCATAGCCGTAAGAAGACACCTCGTCCATTCTATCCTTTGTCGTCACATCGACAAGCATTGAGTCATAAAATACCAGCGATGCATTGTAAAATATCTTTGTAAGCACATAGATAACAAGAAACAGCACCCATGTGGGTGTAAAACCGTTAAGTATACATGCCGACACTCCTACAACCACTGTCGTGGAAAAAATAGCCTTTTTGATGCGCATATGGTCTGCTATCGCGCCACAGACAGGCCCGATAAGTGCTGATACAACCGTCATCACAGCTATTGCCACCGCATAATATGCAGTCGCCCTGTCAGATGAAATCTGCCCCGCGCCATCTCCAACGGCAAGGCTTTTATACCATATCGGTATGAGCGCACACGCAAGCAGTGTGTATGCGGAATTTCCCACATCATATAATACCCATGAGAGCTCCTTTGATGAGAGCTTTTTGGTTTTCTTTTGTGTATTGTTTTCTTTTGCTTTCATAAATTATACCTTCCCTGTTTTGTATGTCCCAGATTACGATTTTATTTTTTTTATGTAAAATCCACTACCACCCATTAGCAAAGTTTATGTAAATAATCCATCCAATATTAAACCAGCGACTTCCTCGCAATCTCCACATAATGCATGGCATTGCGATGATTCTCTGCTATCTCTTCATCTGTCAGTGGCCTGACTACCTTTGCCGGAGAACCAAATGCGAGGCTTCCGTCAGGAATATCGGTGCCCTGGGTGACAAGAGCGCCCGCACCTATTATGCAGTTTTTACCAATCCTTGCTCCATTTAATACGATAGCTCCCATGCCGATGAGTGTATTATCACCTATAGTACACCCGTGAACAATTGCGCTGTGCCCTATTGTCACATTGTCACCTATTCTGACGCTGTGGCTTAAGTCCACATGTACCACCGCATTGTCCTGTATATTCGAATTTCTGCCTATTTCTATCGGTTCTGAATCGCCTCTTACAGTTGCATTATACCATACGCTTGCTCCGTCAGCCATTGTCACCTGTCCCTTAACAACGGCACCTTCTGCTATATAATATGCCATATCTATCCCTCCATCAATTTCAGATAATCGCCCTTGTCTATATGCATCATAGAAATCTGATTATTATGCCGCCTGAAGCCATAGACACAGTCCACATTTCGGATAAGCGACTGCAGACGTTCATCCGGTACACAGACAATCAGCTGCAAATCCATCTTTCTGGCATACTTGAGACATACCGCACTTCGCTCCTGATCCATCTTGGAAAATGCCTCATCTAAAAGCACCAGCTTAATCTTTGAATCACGATTGCTCTGCTGCATATAAAGCATCGCAAAGCCCGCGAGAAGCGCAACGTACTTAGGGTTCTGTCCCTCTCCGCCCGAATCACGTCCTGCCATGTCATCTACATAGTTCTCCCTGATAACATGGCCGTTTTCGTCCGTAACCTGCTCATACATGCTGAATGACAGATAATTGCGGTAATCCGCATACTGCTCCATTTCCTTGCGCTTCTGCATGCGCAGATGCTCATCCTCATCCTTTGGCGGCATGAATTTTTCTGTCAAAAGTTTAATTTTCTGCTCATATTTCTTATAAAAATCATCCTCACCAAAGCTTATCTGTCCGTCTATTCCGCCATTATCCAGATTTTTGCTGTCCAGCTCCTCCGCCATAAGCATATCATAGAACTGGCCGTTTTCATTCTTTGCCGGCTCAATCTTAATCTGATACGTGCTGTCAGAGAAATTAGTCTCCCTGAGAAGCCTGTTTATCTCATAGGCATGACGCTTTGCAGCCTTGATATCACCGTGGATTGTAGCTATCACATTTTCTCTTAGGCTTCGATAAATAAAATCACACTGCTTATCAAATTCCTTCTCATATTCCGGCTCATAATCAGTCTCATATTTGTCCAAAAGTGCCTCATATGCCTCATTTGATTTTTCAACTCCACTAAACTGTCCCGACGGAAATTCCTTCAAATACTTATATCGCGCTGCCTGCAGTGACTCAACACATGCCTGCTGCATACCGCCGTTTCCGTCAGCCCCCTGTAAGCTGACAAGCTTCTGCCTCTGTTTATTTTTTACAGACTGACCCGATGCATTCTTCATCTGCTCATGCACCTGTGACTCAAGCTCTGCATTTGACACATAGCCGTTAAGCAGCTCCTCAAGCTGAATACCTCGTTGTTCATTCACGCCACTTATTTTTTCATGCTGTCGAATCATTTCATCCATCTGCCTGCGATTTTCTTTCTGGGCTCGCTCAAGCTCTTCCTTGCGCTTCTCAAGAAGCTCCTTCTTTGCCTTCAGCTCTTTGTACTGGCCTTCCTCAAGAGTCCTGATAACCTCGTCAAGCTCCCGCTTTTGCGCATTCACAAGCTCAAGCTCATCACTTGCCTTAGAAAGCCCCACATAATACTCCGGCTCTCCCTTTAAGCATTCAAAATCACGCTGTGCCTTGAGCTCCTGTATTGCAGTCATAAGCTCTACCTGTTCAGCTCCAAGCTTCTCCACATCAGCCTCGTACTCTGCAAGCCGTGCCTTTGATACCTTGCCTCCAATGCAGGCATTTGCCGTATAATCGCGTTTTTTGAGATGCCTGAATATGAAATTGCTGTATGAATAACAATCCGGTGTCACACCATCCTTCACCTGACCAAGCTCATCCACTGAGTGGCACTTTATTATGTGTCCGAGATATCTTTTCAGACATGCATCCACATATTTTTCATTTGTGCTTACCGCCTCATAAAGTGAATTATCCATTGCCTTTGGCGCACTATCCAAAATAGCACCTGAATTGATTAAGTCAACCTCTTCAAACTGCTTCATGTCTCTAAAGACAGACGCTGCGGTATTCGCATAACGAGGCTCCGTGATAAGGGAAAACTTGAGCCTTCCCATCCTGCCCTCAATTGCATTTTTCCACTCCTCATCCGTCACGTCAAACATATCCGCAAATATATGTACCCTTACGGTCTCACCAAACCTGTCACTAAGTGCCCTCTGTAAAGCAGCTCGTGCTGAACGCAGACTTTCTTTGTAGGACTTGCGGTTGTTCTTCATATCATCAACCAGACGTTCCCTCTCCCTGAGTGCTCTTACAATCTCATTTTTCTTTGAAGTGATATCCTCAATCTCATCCTCAACTGTCTGCTTGACAGACTCAAGCTTCAGATGAAGCTGTTCACAGTTTTCCTCCGTGATGTTCCCATCAGTAATTTCATCAATCAGATTCAGCGCTTTATTGCTGACGTAGTCGGTGATTACCTCATCATCCTCCCAGCACTTGAGACCACTCGTGATTTTAATCCACTGACGGCTGTTATCTGTGAGCATAAGACTTCGTTTTTTCAACTCCTTGAGCTGTTCCTTTTTACTTCCGAGATCACCGGACTTTAAGTCAGCACTAACCTGAATATACTCATTCTGCAGCTTTTTTTGTTCAATAGAAAGTTCCTGCGCCTTTTCCTGAAGCTTTAGCTGCTCGGTCTCTATGCGCAGCTTGTCATCCTCTGCAGCCGCAATCTTCGCTCTCATGTCCTCAATATCTATGCATCTTATCATTGCCTGTGCCATTACAATATCCGTCTGAACACGCACAAGCTCTCTTCCTGAAGCCTTTATTTCCCTCAAAAGCTCGATACGCCTGCGCATATCCTCGATTTTGTCCTTAATCTGTCTGTAGACATCAAGCTGTTCACTGATGGTCTCTATGGTACCCGAATCACTCTTAGGAAACATATAATCACGTATAAACTGGGCTGTTCCGTTTGTCATTTTGAGCGCAATAGCACTTTTTTCCATTGTGATAAAGCGATTCGGATCAATGTAGCCAAGAATCACATCATACAATGCACCAAGATATGCCTCCTTTGAAGCATAAATCCTGTTCACATCGCCCTTTCCCCTGCCGGTATCGTTCTGTGACCGTTCTTTTACAAGCTTTCTTATATCCTGATTTGAATAACAAAATCCATTCTCTGTCACGTAGCCGGATTCAGGCATACTCCCTGAATGGCTGAAATAAACAAACTTCTTTATTTCCGAATCGTTTTTTCTGACCTCAAAGGCAATTCCTATACAGGTAGCAGTGTTGCTTCCTGTGTCCATGATTTCAAGTGCAATAACAGAACAGAAATCACAGCCCTCCCTGTTTGCTGAGCCATCCTTCTGCTCTCCACGCAGATAGCTCAGAACGCTTCTCCTGTTTTTTGCATCGTCAGCAGCCTTGTTCAAAAAAGATGGACTGAAGCTGCCGTAAAGGATAACCTGTATTGCATCCATGACTGTCGATTTTCCCGAGCCGCTCTTTCCGCTGAACAGATTAACATACTCATTAAATTGTAAAATCCGGTGGTTAATTCCACCCCAATTATTAAGACACATTCCGGTAAAAATTTTCTTAGACTGACTCAATTGCTGCCTCCTCATCGCCATACTTTCGCACAAGCTCATTTATATCCATCGCTGAACAGAAAATATTGACTGTTCCATAAATATAAATCGGTGTATCATCCTCCAGATTCGCAATGGCTCCGGGAATCTCTATCATCTGATGTGTCTTCATGAGTAAAAGAGCATCTGTCCATTCCTGATTTGTGAGCTTTCTTGTAACAAGATTTGTATTCCTGCCATACTCTCTGATTTCTGCCATATTTGTAGTAGTGGCTCTAAGGCCCTCTCCCATTATCCGGTCTCGATATATCAGCTTTAAAATAATGACAAGCCTTGCCGTCATAAGTGTCATTTTCTCAAGAATCACACCGTCTCCGGCAATCCTGAAAATATGCTCCTGCGGATCGTGAATCAGCTCACAGCCTAGCACAGACAAATAATCCTCAATAAACTCCCTGTTTCTGAGACATACCTGATATCTTGGATTGTCCCTTTGAATCATCGTGACCGGGTCACACTTCATCTGTAAAATACAAGTCTGTCTGAACAGATCCTGTATTGTTTTTTTTATATTTTCAGCCTCGTTCTGCGAGACATTTTCCATATATTCGAACATAGTGCTCTCTTTCTGTTATTTCTTTGATACTATTCAAAACTTCCCATATACATATACATATACATTTACAAAAACTCACTATACCTATACCTATTACTTATTACTGTTTATAACAAGCTTAGAATAGCTGACCCCATCCTCTTTCGTTATCTCACCATCGAGACTTACCGTATCATCGCCCAGACGCTCGTTGGTTTCTTCCTGCCATAAAAACAAAAGCTTTTCCAAATCCTCAATACTTTGAACCGTGTGCTCATCCGCCACAAATCTGCCATCCTTTGTGTTCTTACTCCTGAAACTGCCCAGCTCCTTTTTGGTATACAGCGGTTTCGGAACAAAATCTGCCATATCACCCTTCGCATTCCCCGATGCCTCAATGACAAACGGTACAAACTCCCCTGCTGAGTGCTCTCTTCTTCCCGGAAAGCTGTCATCCGTAACATTGCAAAACTGCTTTGTAAAATACATTCTGTCACTCAGCTCATCAAGCACCCGGTTTGCTTTATCATTGTTAAGAATATTTATAAGCCTGAGAATATTATCCTCCTCGTCTGCTCCCTCCTGCAAAATATAATGTATTCTTGCAAGCGCTCTCTTTGCAAAGACCGTCTTCTGTTCAATCAGCTTATTATATTTGCGTTCAATCAGATCAAACTCTCTCTCCACCCTGTATACAAGCCTGCCTGCTTTCTCACAGTACATAAGACTGTACTCCAGACGTTTTCTGTCAAATGTGCCCAAAGCGGTCCGTTGCAGCGCAGCCTCAAGGTACTCCTTCTTATCATCGTTTTGATTAAGAATCTTGCAAATAAGCTCCTTTACAGCCTCCTTATATCTGTAAAAGCTGTCTGAGGTAGTTAAAATTGCATACTTTTTGCTGTCACTGTTGTTTATTTCCTCAATCAGCACCTGCTGTATACCTAAAAAATCCGTCATGCGTGAAAGCTCATCAAAATAAGACCTCATACCGTTTTGCATATTGGATAATAGCTGTCCGAGATTTTTTGACGTATACAGTGCACTCTTCAAAATATCATTATTCTTTTCAGGATCCGAGTAATATGTGAAAAGCGCACTGTAAATAGACAGAATGCTCTCCCGCTCCCTGCTGTCATCATCTGTAAAAAGCCTTTTAAAAAGCTCTGCATACATCTGACTGTACTCTGGGAATGAAATCACATATGTATTCAGCCTCTCATCAAAATCACTTAAAAGCCATCCCCATCTTATCAGGCGGTTCAAAATTGCAGATGAGCTCATATTATATATAAAGCTCTGCTGTATATTCTCGTTCGAGCTCTGACCTGCATTATCATATGAATTTCTGCCTATGTTGTCATGTGCATTTACGCCCGCATTTCCATCTGCATTATCATGTGCATTTGCGCCTGCATTTCCATCTGCATTATCATGTTCATTTACGCCTACGTTATCATCTGCATTTACATCTACGTTATCATCTTCATCACCGGCAAAACCTGCATTCTCAGTCTCATCCTCCTGCCACACAATGCCTGCGGCCTCGATGGTATCCTCGATAATCGCAAAGCACTCCTCCCGTGTCAGTCCAAACGAAGCATAGACCTCATTATTCTCCTCATAAATCGCAACAATAATACGAACATATGCATCCATATTCTTTGTGCGGAATAAACTATAAAATTCTTTTGGTATTCTATCTTTAAGTATCATAATCTATATAATAACATATCCCCATGTTTTTCGCCATACACATGACAATAAACGTGGGGATATAGTATGTAACATTTTATTTTTGTGTTTTTTCTTGTAAACCTTATTCTGCTAAAATTATTCTGCTAACTTTATTCTATAAAGCTTATTCTATAAAACTTATTATACAAATCTAATTGCATTAGTCTGCTACCTGCAAATGACGAATGAGATTATTAAGATTTTCAGCCTCACTGCTCATCTCCTGGCTGGCTGCTGCGCACTCCTGTGAAGAAGCTGAGTTAGTCTGTACCACATCATTAATCTGCTCAATACCCTTATTAATCTGGTTGATGACACTGGTCTGGTTATCAAGTGTCTCAGCAATTCCGTTAACCTCCTCAGTGATAGTCTTGGAATTACCGGCAACCTCCTCAAGCTGTGAAGCTGTCTTGCCTGCAATAACCATACCCTTTTCAACCGCTCTGACAGATGACTCTATAAGCGCTGCTGACTCCTTTGCCGCGTTAGCACTCTGCTCTGCAAGTACTGTAACCTGATCTGCAACAACTGCAAAGCCCTTTCCCGCCTCACCTGCTCTTGCTGCCTCAATTGAAGCATTGAGTGCGAGAAGGTTTGTCTGGGAAGCAATCTCATTGATTGTGGCGATAATCTTACCGATTTCCTGTGAAGCCTCGTTAATTTCATTCATGGATGTAACCATTTCATGCATCTGTCCGTTGCTGTCCATAATCTCAGTTCCAAGTCCGTCCACCCTCTGGCTTATTTCCTTGGCATGCTCTGCATTCTCAGCAACCTGTTCAGCCACAGATGTAATTGTTGCCGTAAGCTCCTCAACAACTGCTGCCTGATCTGTAGCCCCCTGTGCCAGATCACTTGAGCTTGCTGCAACCTGCTCAGCACCATTGGAAACCTCATTTGCGGCATTCTGAATACCATTTACAGTATCTGCCATGCTATCAGCAAAAGCAATTATAGATTCCTTGATTCCGGCAAAATCACCTTTCCAGTCAATCTGTGGCTGGAATCTGAAATTGCCATCAGCAAACTGCTTCATAGTCTCATCAATATCGTCAATATATGTACCAAGAGTCTTCAAAGACTTTCTGATATCATGTGCCAGTCTGCCAATCTCGTCATCTGAATGATACTCCAGATTGCTGTGGAGCTTTCCCTGAACCAGCTCACCTGCGACAGTTTCAATCTGCTGAAGCGGCTCCAGTACTGAATCTATAACCTCATTGCCTGTATTTTTGGCTATAATTGTAGATACAATTCCAAATAAAATAATATTAACCAGACCAACTACCAAAAAAAACGTAGCAACTATGCCACTCCCATTTCCAAATATTCTGGATGCTCCACCAAAATACAATAATAACATTGCAACAATAGAGATGCCTCCCGAAATATGAAGCATCCTCAAAATCCTACCATAGCCATACTTAAGTCTTTCCTGAAGCGGCATTTCTTTTATCTTGCTTTCTGTCTGCTCACCCATATGTATTCTCCCTTTCTCGTCCTGATATCTCTTCAATTTGTCTTTGATATCTTTACACGTCCTTTAACAGTGTAATTATTATACCATTACCATAGTACTATTTCAACGATAATTTGACAATTTTCGACATTTTTGACAAATCAACAAATTTTTAGTTCATTTTATAGTCAAATACACTAATTTGCCGCTTATTACACCTCGAAATCCATACATGCCCTATTTGCCGTAAATGGTCTCACCTTGGTATCCGCCACTGCAACATGCTTAGGATTCTTTGCATACGCTGCAAGTGCATCAGCATCCTCAAATGTAGTATCAAGCATCACATCTACAGTGGAAGTCGGAAGATAATCTGTGCGCACAGAAATGTCAATCATTCCCGGAATCTGTCCCTTAAGCCCCTCCAGGCCTTCCTTTATACCAGCGCGTATTTCAGTCTTCTGTGCCTCTGTGTACTCATCCTTGAGTGTCCATAAAATAATGTGTTTAACCATTGTGTGCCTCCTGCGTTTTATCCAAGTTTAAATTTGATAGTAACTATAGGTCTCACCCGCTTTTTTGTTCTCTGCGGTTCTGAATAGTTACGTTTTTAATAAAATATTAGTTCTAATTGTAATTTACATATTTAGGTTAAGTATAGCATTAATATCTTGAAATGTCACTTCATATTTAACTGTAAATTTGATTCTTTTAGGCCATAAATTCCCAAAAACAGATCTCTTTCAGAGCCAAAATAACCTACACTTTAATTCTATAAATTCAGAAAAAAGGCTCCCGAGAAAACTCTCGGAAGCCTTAATTTTACTATACTTGTTATCAGAAGGTAGTTCTGCTCGTAACGCTCACAGAACGACTTTCTCACTAAATTCGCGCTTACGCACTCATTCAGTGTTCAATAATTACTCGATAACTGTAGCAACACGACTGTTAATATCACAACTTGTATTGTTTTGGATATTTCTAGTGATGTTTTATTTTATAAAATGGTACTTTTTGTGAGTATTATATCTATTTCAAAAGTTTTTCAAGTCCAAAATAAGCCCATGGGCTTTTTACCTCCAATTCAAACGAAAGGACTGATAACAATGAAATTGATACACGCAGAATACAACCCGATACATAACAGCATCGACATTAACCACTATAACGGCTACATCCTCCGGATTGATTGCAATCAGGCGGAATCCGGGATACGAACCACTCCTAATTCTCAACGGTGCCTGAATGCTCTGGCAATTGATCATCCATTGGAATATGCCCGGCTTGCGTTAGATGGCGAGATGCAGGCATGGGTGGATGCGGAGGATAGTTTGGAAGTGTTTTACCACTCCTGCTATTAACATGAAGAGGATAGCTCATATGGCTGTCCTCTTCCTATTCTTCACCAAATGAATCACTATTCTATTGTATATCACCTGTCGATTTGTTCTTATCTTCCAAATCTATATCTACTTGAATTCCTAATAACTTACTCTCCGGAGCATCATCATTTAATTCAAGGATTATGTTGTCGAGAACATTCCGTTGGTATTCGCCAGCAGTCATTAATGACCGAAACGATAAAAGTGCATCTTCCCTAAATAGTATTGTTTAAATAATGGATCTTTCTTAATTGCCTTTTCAGTTGTTTTCGCCAAACTCTGCTGATCTCTTAACTCCTTTTTTCTAACAATCAGCTCTGTATCAATACCTAATCCAAACCTCATCATTTGCTCTTTTAACATATCAAGAACAAACTCTGCCTGTTTTCTGGTTACACAATGAATTATCCCATCATCCGCATATCTTTCCCATGGACATTTAGGGAATTTCCATGCCATCCAACTGTCAAACGCATAGTGCATAAAAAGATTTGCCAGTACAGGACTGATAACTCCTCCCTGTGGCGTACCTGAATTCCGCGTTCTCATTGTTTTGTCTGGCATTAGTATTGGCGTTTTTAAACATCTATCTATATACATAAGAACCCACTTTTCATGACAGTGTTTTTCTACCAATTCTAATAGCTTTTCATGACTGATATTATCAAAGAGACCAACAATATCAAACTCTATGACCCATTTCATCTTAAAGCATCTACTTCTTGCCATTTCTATTGCATCTAATGCCGACTTATTTGGTCTATAGCCGTAGGAATCATCAAGGAATATAGGCTCCACCAACGGCTCCAACCTGTTCCTCAGTACCATTTGTGCTACTCTGTCTTCAATCGTTGGTATCCCCAACAGCCTCTTTTTCCCATTTTTCTTCGGAATCTCAACACCTCGGACGGGTTTTGAATAATAACTTCCAGAGGACATCCTATTCCACAATACATAGAGTCTGTTTTTCCAATCTTTGTCAAACTCCTCCAGTTCTATTCCATCTATTCCTCCAGCACCTTTGTTAGCCTTTACTGCCTTATAAGCATTTAGGACTTCCTTTTGTGAAATGTGAAATGCTTTTCCTTCCTTCACGTAATCCTCCCATTTCTGGTTGTTACCTTCAAAAAGTTCCGACGACAGAATCCCTTTGCTCCATTTTCATTACAAAAACTTCAACACTACTACGGATTCTTCCACACCTGTAATGTTCATCCCTACTTTCACACTCGCACATTTGTTAGCTCGTGTTTTTCGGTTTCCATAACATCACAGGATTCTCCTGTTCCTTTCATGAGCCTATGTCATGCTCCTGTAACCTCAACACCGACAGCCATCCATACAGTAAACAGGTATCTTATGGACTTTTATCCCGGCGACCACACAATTTCCCGGTTTCGACTGTACTTGTCAGCATTAACGATGCTTCGTCAGTTCTTCACTTTCGTTCAGCTTCATGACACACAACTGACAACTTTTGTGTTTCCTTTTCCTCATACGCTCAGTACCATAGCTTTTGACTATAGCACCTATGAGTGTTTTGCAATCTGTGCCTGTACACCGATTGCGGAAGGCCCTCTTCCATCTCATAAAAAGCACTGCTTTTCATATACTATATTTCTTTAAGTATCCTCTAGCATTCAGGACACACTATGTGATAAACTATTCATGTCCATTTGGACAACCTCCTTTGCTTTACTTGGTTGGCGAACCAAAGTAATTATAGCATTGGAGGTTTTTACTGTAAGCTAAAGCAGATGTTGTCCCCCTGCATAGCAGGGGGCTTTATTAAAGACTGCCATACAAAAAAATGCTAAGCAATAGATGAAACCTATGGCTTAGCATTTTATGATACTATACAATTCCCAAACAGCTTCCCGTAAGCTGCTGGCTTCTTCTTAGATGACCGCCTTTCAATCTGATTTATATCAGCCCTCTCCGATAGGCCTCCGCCACTGCGCCGGATTTGCCCTTAACGCCTAGCTTCTGGTAGGTCTGGGAGCTGTGGTATTTGACGGTTCCCTCCTGAATATGTAACCGTTTGGCAATCTGTGCCACGGAAAGTCCCTCTGCCTGGAGCTTTAAGATTGCCAGTGCATTCTCACTGAGCACCACTTCCTCCGTTCCGGTCTTCAGATAGGCAGGATAAAGTCTCTCCATATGCCTTGCTTCCTCCAGAAGCTGCTTATAAAAATCCTTATTCTGCGGCTTCCACGAGGTCATTTTGATAAGCTTATATGCCGCCCCGGCCTCCCTTGTGACGAGCCGTACAAAATGATACGCCTGCGCTTCATCAAGACACTTTTTCAATGTTTCATCCCATCCGTCATAGCCCATTCTCTGCTGCGTAATAGCAAGCAGCAGCCAGCATTCCATACGGACAAAGGTACGCTTCATAACATCGGCATAATACAGTAGCTTTTGCAGGAGTTCCGCCGCAAGCTCATATTTGCCTGTGCACAGATAGATACGTACCTTTGTCAGATAATGAAACCGGTAAAAGGATACAAACTCTACGTTTTCATCGGGAGCTGTTTCCATCCAGCGAAGTGCGACCGCAATATTCCCGCTGTAAAGCTCGAGTCTTACCAGAAACGTTTCAATATTCAGCAGCACCTTTTCCTTGCATTCCGCCTTTGCCTTTTTATAAAAACTCTCCAATCGATCTTTCGCACACGCAATCTGCCCATCAAAGACAGACTGCCATGCCATCAGACCATCCGCTACAAAGACCTGTTCCAGCTTTCCCCCGCTGTCAGCCTGCATTCTGCCATTTGCAAGCAAAGCAACCACCTCATAGCGGTCTTTTCCCTTTTCAAAAAAGCTCTCAGCCAACGCGAGATTCACCAGTCCCTTACCATATTTTCCGAGTACGAATGGTACAACCTTGCCAAGGCTGGTAGCAAGCTGTACATCATTTTTGGACCACTCACAAAAATCCTTGCCACCATTCATCATGGAAGGCAGATTAGAAGTCACCGAAAACTCCGGCAGAACAACCTTTCTGCATTGTAAGAGTGTTCCGGCATGTTTGATTATCTCAATCAGACCAACCGTTCCACGGTGAGGCAGTCCGATATCCAAATATAGTATCAAAGATTTTGTATACCTCAGCAGACTGCCTGTCTGCTTCTGTGCAAACGCTTTCAGTTCCCCATACCAATACTCGCTCTCCTCCGGATCGAGAAGCAGAGAATTGAGCATACTCATCCCGCACATCAGATCAGGATTTTTTCTGATATCCTCCCTTGGCAACGCCAGATAAAACTTGCGCAGTTCAAAGTAATGACCTGACCCCGGATCAATTCTTGCGTTTTCCACCAGCAGTGAGAGCATTCTGTCATTTGCATGACCCTTCTGATACATCTCAAGTGCCAGAAGCGGTTCATTGTTCATCTCATAGTACAGACCGGCATTACAATACAGAGTTCTGATTCTCTCCTCGTCATATTTTTTATGCATCCATCTGCGCAGAGATAAAAGCAGTGTCCTTCGCATTTCATAAGTGACAGATGCAGCATCGTTTCCGCTGATGCCCCCTTCTACATGCTCAATCAGGAAATTACCGATCTCCATGTATTGGCGCAGCACATATTCTGCATTATTCTTTCCGGTAATCATCCTGGCCATAGGAATCGTAAAGCGGTCCACAATCGAAAGCTTGAGCAAAAAATCCTGCATCTGTGGCTCCCACTGTTCATAGACATGCAGCTCCAGATAATCCCAAAACTGCTGCTGCACCACCTTCAGCAAAGACGTCTTATACTCCTCTCCCTTTAACAGATGCGCCAGTGTCAGACTGACAAAATAAGCATTGTTCTGCGCACCCGCACTAAGCTGTGCCACCTCCTCCTGGGAAAGATGAACCTCCCATTTCTGAATCAGTTTTTTAATCTCTGCATCAGATAATTCCAAATCCTTTTCATCAATAACCGTAAAGGATTTCTTAATAAATGTGCCATGCAGCCACGTCGGAATTCTTCCCCGAGAAATTAAAATAAGCCATATGTCATCCCTCATGACAAGCTTTTCTATGGCTTTCCAGATATCCTGACAGGTATCAGGATACAGCAAGGTCTGCAAATCATCAATCACAATGGTACCTTGCAGCAGGTCCGGTGTAATCAAATCTGCTGCCTGCAGCCGTTCCGCAGAAAAATACATAATATGACGATTCCCAAAATAGGAATTGATGAAGCTTGTCTTTCCATAACTTGTCGCACCATACAGCCAGACAGTCTTTCCTCTCTCTTCTGCGAGTTTCATCTTATTGTATGCCAGATGTGGTCTCACATAATGTTTTTTATCAAAGCTTTCCAATCGTTCTTGTCTGGAAACTTGCATCCTATCACCTTTTTCTCTTCAACCTGAATTTTTATTATCACAGCTTTTGTCTCTGCTTGCTTTTTTCCGACAAGACGATATATCCTGTCACACTCCATATATCACGCGCGACCTACTCTATTGTAATCACATCCTGCAAAATATAGTGAAAGGTTGGAGCTGAACTTGTTTCATTCTCGATATAGCCTTCTCTCAGATCAATTCTGTCATCCGGTTGCCCGGGATCTATACCGATATAATCTCCCTGAAAGACAGTGACCTTGTCCTGCCGAAATGCATGTATCAGCTCCTCGATTCGCTGCGCCGATCCCTCTGCGGCTACAAACTCGTTGAGCTCAAGCATCTTTACCCAGCCTTGCTCAAAGCCCGCTCCTGCATCATTTCCGTTGATTGTTGCCCCTACGCATTTCTCAATGGTTTTGCCGGAAAGAACTGCCTCTGTCGCCTGCATGATATAAGGTTCCCAGTCAATCTTTGAACCGACCAGATATGTAGTGGGTGCGATATCCCGCATACTCTCATTGTAGCTGACATAATAGACAACCTTTGCGCGCTCAGTCTCCTCACAGGCCATCGCAGGCCCCATCGTGTCGGAATGCTGTGAAATAATGACACAGCCCTCGTCGATCAGCTGCTTCGCACACTGCTTTTCGAGATGAAAATCCTCCCAGGAATTGGTATACTTGACAGCCATGGTTGCCTCTGGTACTACAGAACGGACACCAAGAAAAAAGGCAGTGTATCCCGAAATCACTTCCGCGTACGGATAGGCGCCGACATACCCGATCTTCGCCTGCTCCGGCAGAATTTTCCCCGTATCGATAAGCTCCTTAAGCTTCATACCAGCCACAACACCACTGATATATCTGCCCTGGTAAATCTTCCCCATATAGGTATGATAATTGGCAAGGCGCGGCTCTTCATTGGCATTGCTGCAGGTTGCCTGACAAAACTGAATATCCGGATATTTCGCGGCATATTCCTTCGCTATTTTTCCATATCCATAGCTCGTTGTAAAAATGAGATTGCAGCCTGCGTCAATCATCTCCTGCAATGATCCTTCCACCTCATCCTCCGGCACATTGAATTTGGAAATGGTCTCCACACGGTCCTCGTACGCTTTCTCTACCGCGTTCTGCGCATTGACAAAATTGTTGGTATAACCGGTACTGGTATCACCAACATAGATAAATCCGACTTTGACAGTCTTACCTTCCTCCCTGCCATGTAGGAAATAATGAAGCACAAATGCCAATAAAATGACAACGACTGCACTTATAATGGTAATTACATAAATTCGTTTATTCTCAGTCTGCATCTTTCGTCTCCTTATTGTCACTTTTCTGATACATCTGTTTGACATCAATCGTACCATCCTCAATCAGACCGAGCAATATTTCCACAAGCTTTGGATCAAACTGCGTCCCTTTTCCCTTTTCCAGTTCAGAAAGCACGTATGTAAAATCAAGCTTTTTGCGGTAAACACGATTGGCCGTCATCGCATCAAATGCATCGGCGATTCCAATGATGCGCGCATTTAAAGGAATATCTTCGCCTTTGAGTCCATGCGTATAACCGCGCCCGTCATACCGTTCATGGTGATATAGGACACCCTCCTCCACACGGTCAATCAGCGTAAAGTTTTTCAGGATCTCGGCACCTCTGTCCACATGGGATTTCATGATGTCATATTCCTCGTCAGTCAGTTTGTCCGGTTTATTCAGGATCCGATCCGGAATGCCGATCTTTCCGATATCATGCAGGACTGCCGTTCGGCGCAGCTGCTCACATGCCTCTTCATCATAGCCGAGCCTGCGTGCAATCATCACAGAATATTCCGATACCCGGACAGAATGCTGGCTGGTATTTTCGTCCTTTGCATCAACCGCCTGTGCAATCGTCATAATTGTCTCATTGCCCATCTGTAGCTGCCGCTTTGTCCACTCCAGTTCCATCCGCTGCATACGAAGTGTTTTCTGAATCTGAGTCCGGAAGAACAGCCATGTCAGATATGCTATGAACAATACAGCTACACTTCCCATGTAGAGCCGGAACCACCAATTATCGTAGATTTCTTTCTCCTTGATAATCTGATAAGAATTTTCCGCAATTACACCACCTGTTTTACTGTCAAGCACTGCAATATGGAACCGGTATTCCCCGGATGGCAGATTCGTGTAAATGATATGATTCATTTCGCTCTGCAGCATATTGCGCCCCTTTTGGTCAAATCCTTCCAAATATATCCGGATTTCAGGATCATGAATCGAGAAATTAACAATTTCCGGCGTTATATCAATCTTTTCCGCACCGCGCGGAATACGAATGGGCTCTCCCTTCTCCACGGAATAGTTCTCCCCATCTACCTCAATCTGGGTAAGCAGCATACGATAGGATCTCTCCGTAATATCGTACTGATTCAGATTAAAACAAATTACACCTCTGTCACCACACAGATACAGTTCATCAGTCTCATCCATATACGGAAAGGAATTTGGTGTCAGACCGATACGAAGCCCTTTTTTGGCGTCTAACAGTTCATAGGTAATCTGACCGCCCGCAAGGAGATCTTCTTTGTCTACAACATAGATTCCCGCTGAGCAGAGCACGAATAATTCACCGTTGTTTCCCTCAACGACATCAAAATTGTTATAATACGGAAAATTATCCAGCACACGGATATTACGATCCTCCTGCACGTAGCACAATCCGTTTGATGTTATGATAAACAAGCCTTTGTCATCAGAATTGGGGACAATCTTCAAAATGATATCCGAACTGAGTCCATCCTCCCGCCTAATTGTACCTGTCACCTTGCCATCTTTGATCACTGCAATGCCGTTCCCATCCGTTCCCGCCAGAATACTGCCGTCAGAACACTCATACAATGTCAGCACCCTAGGATTTGTAAGCCCTTCCGCGGAACCGATTGTGTCAGACACTACTTTGTCCTGAATAAATGAAATTCCGTAATCCCCCGACACCACAATGGTTCCGTCCGCAGTCTCTATGGCAGAACGCAATTTATCTCCCAGCATACCTGTTTTGCTGTCATAATTTTTCACCTCGCCATCCCCAGAGACTTCATAAAGCCCCTTCCCTGAGGTGCAAATCCACAAATGGTTCGCAGAATCCACCATCAGACAACGGATTCTGACTCCCGAAAGCATCTGTGTGAGCGCATTGTGCTTCGGAATGGAAGACTTGACACTCACTGCATCCAGCCCGTTATCTGTTCCAAAATATAGATTTCCCTGCCATTTGGTGACAGTGTTTACCACATTCTCACTAAACCCGGCTTCTTCATAGAGTTCCGAAAAAACAGACGGACACATGCGAAGCAGACCCAGTCTGGAGGAGGTGAACCACAAATTGCCCTGATAATCGATCAGCACATGGTCAATTGAGTTGCTAAAACTACCTGTATCAATAGAACAGAATTTTTTCTTTTCCTGCAGATACCCCACACCGTTATCCGCACAGACAAATATGACATGATCTTCCGATATATGAATGGAATTGATGTCAACCAGATTGCCACAAATCAACGTTGACAGCTTTTCTATTCTGTTTTCGGCAACCTCGTAGACCTCTATCCTGTTTGAGGAAGTGCCAAGATACAGTCTTCCCTCTTCATCAAAAGCACAGCAGTTGTAGGATTCTCCTTCATTTTCCGCCGTCATGCTTGAAATAATCTGTGTACCATGCAATAGGTAAAAGCCACCTTCGTTCGTGACCACTGCTACATTACCGTTTTGATCGGCGCTGATACTGTCGGCGTACACTATTTCCGGTATCGTCTCATACACCTTCAATCCGCCGAGAAGCGTCATGACAACCAGGCTGTCTGTTGTGCCCGCATAATAATATCCCTCCGAGCTCTCCGTGATACAACGGACAGAATCTGAAGGAAGCCCATCCTCCCGACCGACTACATTTACAATTTTCTGATTGGTGCAAATGGCAATTCCGTTGTCATTCGTTCCGATCCATAATCTCCCTGCTTCATCCGTATAGAGACAATTGACTGTCTTTACTGCTTCAAAGTCATTCATCCACTTAAAATCATTTCCACTGTAACGATACAGACCGCCATAGGTACCGATCCACAGAACTCCATCCTTTGTCTGTGCGATGTCATTGGATGCTCCGCCGGGCAGTCCGTTCTCTCCATTGTAAACAGTATGGATATAACGACTGAAATCTGCCTGCATTTTGCTCTCGCCGGATGCACCATTCTGTGCATAAACCGTAGCATTCGCAGAAAAAACCAAAAACACAGGCAACAAAAGCAGAATGTTTACAACGTGCTTATTCTTTTCACCGGTGCCCTTCCTCTGATGTATATCCGCTTCTTTCTCACGCTTTTTTCTTCTCACTCCATTCAGATGAACCACAAAATATAACAAAAGAAGAGAGAGCACCTTATCCAGAAAATCCAGATAAAACTCTCCCACGATATTGCTAATCACAGCATGACATCCCATCTCCTGCAGCAATTTCGATACGCCGTCTCCCCATATATTTCCGGTAAAGCCGTCTGCGAGAAAATAATTCAAGGGAGTGGAAATGAAAACAGAAAGAACAGTGACAGCAAATGCAGTGGAAAGCACCCCAAAAACACTCCTCAAAAAGCCCTTTTTGGCGCAAATTCCTACCGTGACACCGACAGAGATATTGGTAAGGCTGTAAAGCAATGCCACCGGAGCATGCAGGCTGTAAATCATATTGACAGTCATCCCTACAATCGCACCACATAACGGCCCAAACACATATGCCGAGAAAACGGTTCCAATCGAATCCATCCAAATAGGTAGTGCCAATCTTTCAGCAGCCATCTTTCCCACATAATTGATGAGTATGCACACCACAATCAATAAACCTGTTTCAAAATCTTTCTTATGCTTCATACCGCGTTCCTTCTATGTTCTTGTCTTCTGTTTACGTAAAAAGCTATGTCGCCCAGATAGTATTTCCGATTGCATGAGATATCTGCGTAATGCACAATTCCCGGATGCAGATAGTATAACCCCGCAAAATCAAGGAAACATTTTGCAAAATCCTCATCTTATCTGAATTATTATACCATATACAAATTCAAAAAAGAACTAGACGAAAGTATAGTCTTACGCATTTTCCTCTTTTCAGGAGGGAATCTTATGATATCCGTCTTTAGGATTTAGCACTAGATTTTTTCCACAACTCTCGTCCCCGATTATTATCCCCCGGCGACTGCTAGATACGCATCAGAGACATCTCTGCCCTGATGCGATCCAGTTAGGGGACAAATTCCCCTAAAACCCCTTGTTATTCTAAAATGGGGGCGCTTTTTGCCCCCACTATTTTCAGCCTAAATATATTCTTGTCTATGGAATATGGCTAACGCTAACCCTTCGAATCGTAACCATAATATCTCTTCTCGAAATACTTTCTCGGACACATTCCGGCTATTTTGATGAATCCCTCCGCAGCCAGTTCATCATTAAGCTGTCTGATGATCTGATATGCTTTGCCCTTGCTGACACCTAAAGTCTCTACCAGTTCATCTGCCGTTACATATTGTTTATTCATGCTCTCACCTCGCTTTCTACTATCACACTTTGTGTTTGTTTTTCATTTCATCATTATTTATACTACCACTTTTCGTAATTGTCAATAGATTTTCCTATTGCAAAATATCACATTATGTGATAGTATTCTCTCAGGAGGTAAAAGCCATGAATATTATGACACTTGAAGAACGAAAGGAACTTGGTAACAGATTAAAACAAGCAAGAAAAGAGAAAGGGCTATCACAAGAGGAGCTCGCCAATCTCATCGGTTTGAAAGTTGGAACCATTTCTAAATACGAACAGGGTGATCGAACTCCTGGCATCGGAAAGATTCAACTAATCGCAAATGCTTTAGGCTGTGACACATCCAGATTTGTAGCATCCGGCGATGAATATGTTCGGATGACACAAACGACAGATTTCGGTAATAGCTTGGATGCATACTTAATCTGGTTGAAATTCTCCCATTTTGAATGCAAACCCTGTAAGATCGAAAATGATGACGGGAGTACATCATCTTCCTATCTTATCAGTTTTGACAAGGAAACATATCCTATCAATGAAGAAGCATTGGGAAGAGTTATGAAATATCAACAGGAACAGTTCCAACAACTCATCAGACTTTTTGGCGAGGATCTTCGATAGTAAAGGTACACTATATGCCGGTCTATAAAGACGATGAACGGGGAACCTGGTATGTCAGATGCTATTATGAAGACTTTACCGGAAAGAAAAAGCAGATAAAGAAACGCGGATTTAAGCTTCAGCGTGAAGCCAAGGAATGGGAAGCAGATTTCCTCAGGAAGCAAAAAGGCAACACAGACATGACCTTCCGCTCTATGTATGAAATTTATATTGAGGATATGAAGCACAGATGCCGCCAAAGCACCATTGATGGCAAAAAGCAAGTCTTTGAAAAGCTCATCCTTCCTTATTTTGAGAATATGCCGATCAACAAAATCACGCCAAAGGACATTAGAGCCTGGCAGAACAAAATGATTGAAAAGAATTATTCCAACTCCTACTTAGACAGGATGCAGAATATGATCACCGCTCTTTTCAATTATGCAGTAGATTACTATAACTTATCCGAAAATCCCTGTCACAAAGCGGGCAGAATGGGAAAACGTGAGGTTGTGGTAAACTTCTGGACAAAGGAAGAATTTGACCGGGTGCTGGCTGCAATGGAAGATGATCCTACCGCACATGCTTCCTTTTCACTACTGTACTACTCCGGTATCCGTTTTGGAGAATTTCTCGTTTTGACACCGAAAGACTTTGATTTCGAGAAAAACACCCTCGACATCACCAAAAGTCTACAGCGGATAAAAAAGCGGGATGTGGTAACACCGCCCAAGACACCTAAGAGTATCCGGAACATCATCATACCGGACTTTGTAATGGACGAAGTCAAAGATTATATGTCAAAGCTTTATGATCTGAAAAATACGGATCGGGTTTTCCCGTTTACCAAATCTTATATCAACAATGTAATGACACGGGCTTGCAAGAAAAGTGGCGTAAAAAAGATTCGTATCCACGATATCCGACACTCCCACGCCAGCTATCTCATCAACTTAGGATGCGCTCCACTGCTCATATCCGAGCGCTTAGGTCACGAAAAGGTACAGACCACCTTAAGCACCTACTCACATCTCTATCCGAACAAGCATCAGGAAGTTGTGGATATGATGCAGAACCAGCATCAAAAGAATATGGCAATAGGCGATGTGGCTGCCTCGGCTGAATCATCGGAAGAAGCCAAACCACAGAACACAAGGTTCAAAGCCGTAAGTCCAAAGGATAAAATAAGCCCACAGCAAGTCCACAAAAATGACTTAAACCCATGCGTCGGCTTCAACCGACGCATATAAAACGGCTCAACCCCTTGTAAACAAAGGGCTGAGCCAATGAAGTCATTGAATACTCAATCAGTATTTAATTACTCGATAACTGTAGCAACACGTCCAGATCCTACTGTACGTCCACCCTCACGGATAGCGAATGTAAGACCCTGCTCCATAGCTACTGGATGGATGAGCTCGATTGTCATCTCAACGTTATCACCAGGCATGCACATCTCTGTTCCTGCTGGAAGCTCACAAACACCTGTTACGTCTGTTGTTCTGAAGTAGAACTGTGGACGATAGTTGTTGAAGAATGGAGTATGACGTCCACCCTCGTCCTTTGTAAGAACGTAAACCTGAGCTGTGAACTTACGGTGACATGTTACTGTACCAGGCTTAGCAAGAACCTGTCCACGAACGATCTGGTCACGGTTAACACCACGGAGAAGTGCTCCGATGTTATCACCAGCCTGAGCCTCGTCTAACTGCTTACGGAACATCTCGATTCCAGTAACAACAGTCTTCTGAACGTCCTCTTTAACACCAAGGATCTCTAACTCGTCGTTGAGGTGAAGTGTACCACGCTCTACTCTACCAGTTGCAACAGTACCACGACCTGTGATTGTGAATACGTCCTCTACTGGCATAAGGAATGGCTTATCTGTATCACGCTGTGGATCTGGGATGTAAGAATCAACAGTATCCATAAGCTCCATGATCTTGTCTCCCCACTCACCGTTTGGATCCTCAAGAGCCTTAAGAGCTGATCCCTGGATGATTGGACAATCATTGAATCCGTACTCTTCAAGCTGCTCTGTAACTTCCATCTCTACGAGCTCGATAAGCTCTGGGTCGTCTACCATATCGCACTTGTTAAGGAATACGATGATGTAAGGAACACCTACCTGACGAGAAAGAAGGATGTGCTCCTTTGTCTGAGCCATAACACCATCAGTAGCAGCAACAACAAGGATAGCACCATCCATCTGAGCTGCACCAGTGATCATGTTCTTTACGTAGTCAGCATGTCCAGGACAGTCAACGTGTGCGTAATGTCTCTTTTCTGTCTCATACTCAACGTGAGCTGTAGAAATTGTGATACCACGCTCTCTCTCCTCTGGAGCCTTATCAATGTTAGCGAAATCTGTAGCTGTGTTACCAGCAACACGAGCTGCTAATACTGCTGTAATAGCTGCTGTTAAAGTTGTTTTACCATGATCTACGTGACCGATGGTACCAATATTACAATGTGGTTTTGTTCTTTCAAATTTAGCCTTTGCCATTTTGAAACGTCCTCCTTAAACTTTTATGCCCCATGGGCTATTTTTATAATCTACCGACTGCTTTGATTATACGAAATAATCAAAGTTTTTTCAAGTAAATTTTATGGCAAATCCCCCTTTTTCAAGGGGAAATGCCTTTATTTTTGATTTTTATACTATATATAGTATATATTTCATCATTTGTACTATAAATTGTTTGCTAATTTGCAATTATTTTGCGTGGTTAGCAAGAACCTTGTCCTGTACATTCTTTGGAACCGGCTCATATCTTTCGAAGAACATTGAGTAGTTTCCACGTCCCTGTGTCTTAGAACGAAGGTCTGTAGAGTAACCGAACATCTCTGCAAGTGGTACATATGCATGTACAATCTTTCCACCGCCGAGATCGTCCATACCCTCGATACGTCCACGACGAGAGTTAACATCACCGATAACGTCTCCCATGTACTCCTCAGGCATTGTAACCTCTACCTTCATGATAGGCTCAAGTAATACAGGTGCAGCCTTTGCCATAGCCTCTTTGAAACACATAGATCCGGCAATGTGGAATGCCATCTCTGATGAATCGACCTCATGGTAAGATCCATCGTATACTGTTGCATGAATACCAACTACTGGGAATCCACCAAGAGAACCGGCCTTTGTAGCCTCCTCGATACCTTCGCCGATTGATGGGATGTACTCCTTTGGAATAGCACCACCGACAACCTCTGAATCGAACTTGAAAAGTTCTTCTCCATTGGCATCCATTGGCTCGAAGCGAACCTTACAGTGTCCGTACTGTCCACGTCCACCTGACTGCTTAGCATATTTGTATTCCTGATCAACAGCCTTTGTAAATGTCTCCTTGTAAGCAACCTGAGGTGCACCAACGTTTGCCTCAACCTTGAACTCACGGAGAAGACGGTCAACGATGATTTCAAGGTGAAGCTCACCCATACCAGCGATGATTGTCTGACCTGTTTCCTGATCAGTATGAGCACGGAATGTAGGATCCTCCTCTGCAAGCTTTGCAAGAGCCTCACCTAACTTACCCTGTCCAGCTTTTGTCTTTGGCTCGATAGCGAGCTCGATAACCGGCTCTGGGAACTCCATAGACTCAAGGATAACCGGATGCTGCTCATCACAGATTGTATCACCTGTTGTTGTGAATTTAAATCCAACAGCAGCAGCGATATCACCTGAGTAAACCTCATCCAATTCCTGTCTCTTATTTGCATGCATCTGAAGAATACGTCCGATACGCTCTTTCTTATCCTTTGTTGCATTTAATACATAAGAACCTGCTTTACATTTTCCTGAGTAAACACGGAAGAATGCAAGCTTTCCTACGAATGGATCTGCCATAATCTTGAATGCAAGTGCTGAGAATGGCTCATCATCTGATGAATGTCTCTCAATCTCATTTCCCTCAAGATCTGTTCCCTTGATTGAAGGGATATCTGTAGGAGCTGGCATGTACTCAACAACAGCGTCAAGTAACTTCTGTACACCCTTGTTACGGTATGCAGAACCGCAACATACAGGTACTGCTGTACACTCACATGTTGCTTTACGAAGAACCTTCTTCATATCCTCTACAGATGGCTCCTCACCCTCAAGATACTGCATCATGAGATCGTCATCTAACTCACAGATTTTCTCAATAAGCTCTGTACGGTACTCTGCAGCCTGATCAGCCATATCTCCAAGATCATCAGTAACTGTGATATCGTCACCCTTCTCATCATTGTAGATATAAGCCTTCATCTCGAAAAGGTCGATAATTCCTTTGAAATCGTCCTCTTTACCGATTGGTAACTGAAGTACGATAGCATTTTTTCCTAATCTTGTACGGATCTGGTCAACAGCTCCGTAGAAGTTTGCACCTAAGATATCCATCTTATTGATGAATGCCATACGAGGTACATTGTATGTGTCAGCCTGACGCCAAACGTTCTCTGACTGAGGCTCAACACCACCCTTTGCACAGAACACACCAACTGCTCCATCAAGTACACGGAGCGAACGCTCAACTTCTACTGTGAAGTCAACGTGACCCGGTGTATCGATGATATTGATACGATGCTCAAGTGCTCCTGGCTTTGGTTTAGTGAACTCTTCAAGTGTCCAATGACATGTTGTAGCGGCAGAAGTAATTGTAATACCTCTTTCCTGCTCCTGCTCCATCCAGTCCATGGTAGCAGTACCTTCATGAGTATCACCGATTTTATAGTTAATACCAGTATAATAAAGAATACGCTCTGTCAGTGTTGTTTTACCAGCATCGATATGAGCCATGATTCCAATATTTCTGGTTCTCTCAAGTGGATATTCTCTTCCAGCCAAGGTTTTTTCCTCCTATATTTAATGTCCTATGCACAACCGGACTCTGTTACATATCCGGTTCGCTGCATGAACCAAAAGCAAAGCTGTAAGCTTCTTACAGAAACTAGAATCTGTAATGTGCGAATGCCTTGTTTGCCTCTGCCATCTTGTGCATATCTTCTTTTCTCTTAACAGATGCGCCTGTGTTGTTAGCTGCATCCATTATCTCGTTAGCTAATCTCTCAGCCTGAGTTTTCTCTCCTCTGGCACGTGAGAATGCTGTTAACCAACGAAGACCTAAAGCCTGACGACGATCAGGGCGAACCTCGATTGGTACCTGATATGTGGCACCACCGATACGTCTTGCTTTTACTTCGAGAGCTGGCATTACATTGTTCATAGCCTCTTCGAATACTTCAAGAGCTGGTCTTCCTGTCTTCTCTTCTACTGTAGCAAATGCTCCGTATACAATCTTCTGAGCTACGCCTTTCTTACCGTCTAACATAATGCTGTTAACAAGCTTTGTAACTACTTTGCTGTTGTACATTGGATCTGCTAATACGTCTCTTTTCTGAGTATGTCCTTTACGTGGCACGTTACTTCCCTCCTTAATCATGATATTTGTGGATTAATTCATCGGTACTCACATGTGTCTCTCTAATGTGTTCGTGCGGAATTGTATTCATAAAGTGAAATCCTGCATCTGCAGGTCTAATCCCAACACTAACCTACTTTAGTTCTGTTTGTGATACACAATGTTGCTAAATTATTTAGCAGCTTTTGGTCTCTTTGCGCCGTACTTAGAGCGGGCCTGTTTTCTGTTTGCAACACCTGCAGTATCTAATGTACCACGGATGATATGGTAACGTGTACCTGGTAAATCCTTAACACGGCCACCACGAATCAGAACAACGCTATGCTCCTGTAAGTTGTGTCCCTCACCAGGAATGTATGAAGTTACTTCGATTCCGTTTGAAAGACGAACTCTGGCGATCTTTCTAAGAGCTGAGTTAGGCTTCTTAGGAGTAGCTGTCTTAACAGCTGTACATACACCACGCTTCTGTGGAGAAGAAGTGTTGATTGGCTTCTTCTGGAGAGAGTTAAAGCTTCTCTGAAGAGCTGGTGCTGTAGACTTCTTTACAGTTGTCTGACGTCCTTTTCTTACTAACTGGTTAAATGTTGGCATTATTTTCACCTCCTGTTTTATTTTAAGCAGTGCAATCTTATGCACGCTAAAATATTATACAAATCCTTGTCTGTTTTGTCAAGGCCAATTTTGTTTTCAATATAATACAAGAAAGAAGTCCGGTTTCCCGGACTTCTTTGTTTTTGGTTTGTAACAGCTTCTGTAGCTCAAGTACAAACATCAGTAATTATTCTACATCAACTGATTCAGCATCTGTATCAATGATTCCTATTGCCTCTTCCTCTGCGAAATCCGCGAAATCATCATCATCAAAATCAAGTGTATCGTCATCGTTTACATCGCTGTCAAGCTTGATGTTACGATAAATCTTCATACCTGTTCCTGCCGGGATGAGCTTACCGATAATTACGTTCTCCTTCATACCGATAAGTGGATCAACCTTGCCCTTGATTGCTGCCTCAGTAAGAACCTTTGTGGTCTCCTGGAATGAAGCTGCTGACAGGAATGAGTTGGTTGCAAGAGATGCCTTTGTGATTCCAAGTAATACCTGTGAGCCAACTGCAAGCTCCTTGCCCTCTTCCTCAAGCTTCTCGTTGAGCTCTAAGAAGTCAAGGGCATCAACCATGCTGCCCGGAAGTAAATCTGAATCTCCCGGCTCCTCTACGCGGATTTTCTGTAAGCACTGACGAACTATAACCTCGACATGCTTATCGTTAATCTCAACACCCTGTAAACGGTAAACACGCTGTACCTCGCGGAGCATGTAATCCTGAACCGCACGAACGCCCTTAATCTTGAGGATATCGTGTGGATTTACAGAACCCTCTGTAAGCTCGTCGCCGGCCTCAAGCTCCTGTCCGTCTACAACCTTGATACGTGAGCCGTAAGGAATGAGGTAAGCCTTTGTCTCGCCTGTCTCGTTGTTTGTAACGATAACCTCACGTTTCTTCTTTGTATCCTTGATTGTGGCAATTCCGCCAAACTCTGTGATAATAGCGAGTCCCTTAGGCTTACGTGCCTCGAAAATCTCCTCTACTCGAGGAAGACCCTGTGTGATATCTCCACCGGCAACACCACCTGTATGGAAGGTTCTCATGGTAAGCTGTGTACCAGGCTCACCGATTGACTGTGCTGCGATGATACCGATTGCTTCACCAACCTGTACTGCCTGACCTGTTGCAAGGTTTGAACCGTAACACTTAGCACATACTCCCATGTGTGAACGGCAGGTAAGCACTGTACGGATCTTAACCTGTGTGATTGGATTACCGTTCTCATCAACACCCTCTGCCATAACCTTTGCTGCACGCTTTGGTGTAATCATATGGTTGGCCTTAACGATTACATTGCCATCCTTATCGCAGATTGTGTTGCAAGAGAAACGACCTGTAATTCTCTCCTGAAGGCTCTCGATTTCCTCTCGACCCTCCATGAACGCCTTTACAACCATTCCCGGAATCTCACGTCCTGTGCCTGCACAGCAGTCTGACTCACGAACGATCATATGCTGTGAAACATCTACAAGACGTCTTGTAAGGTATCCTGAATCGGCTGTACGAAGCGCTGTATCTGAAAGTCCCTTACGAGCTCCATGTGCTGACATGAAGTACTCGAGTACGTCAAGACCCTCACGGAAGCATGACTTGATAGGAAGCTCGATTGTACGACCTGTTGTATCAGCCATGAGTCCTCGCATACCTGCAAGCTGTTTGATCTGCTTATCAGATCCACGGGCTCCGGAATCTGCCATCATGAAGATGTTGTTGTACTTATCAAGACCTGTAAGAAGTGCCTTTGTAAGGGCATCATCTGTATCCTTCCATGTCTCGATAACCTCTTTGTAACGCTCCTCATCAGTGATAAGTCCACGCTTGTACTGTCTTGTAATCTTATCTACAGTGTCCTGTGCATCAGCGATCATCTGTGGCTTCTGTGGTGGCACTGTCATATCTGAAATTGAAACTGTCATGGCAGCCTGGGTTGAATACTTGTATCCCATAGCCTTGACATTATCAAGAACCTCTGCTGTTGTTGTAGCTCCGTGTGTGTTGATAACTTTCTCAAGGATCTGCTTGATCTGTTTCTTACCAACGTGGAACTCAACCTCAAACTTGAGTGCATTCTCAGCCTTTGATCTGTCTATAAAACCAAGATCCTGTGGAATGTTCTCATTGAATATCAAAAGTCCTACTGTTGTCTCCGTAAAACCTGAAACCTCTGTGCCGTCAGCAAGCTTTACTGTACGGTGTACAAAGATATTCTGGTGAAGAGTAATCTCCTTGTTCTCGTAAGCGAGCATTGCAAGATTAACACTTCCATAGTAACGTCCGAGAAGATCTATCGGTCTGCAAAGCACACGACGGTTTCCGTCTGTGACATCCTCAAACCAGATGAGATCATATAAGCCAAGCTCAGCCTTTCCTGTATTTTCATCAGGAGTTGTGAGCTTTCTAAGCTCCTCAATATCATTGTATACAGTGTCTGATGACACCTGTGCAACCATCTTTGGATTATCCTTGTAATCAGCGAGCTTTCTCATTGTGAGGTAGTAAACTCCAAGGATCATATCCTGTGAAGGAACGGCTACAAGTCCACCATCAGAAGGCTTAAGCAGGTTGTTAGGTGACAGAAGCATGAATCTGCACTCAGCCTGTGCCTCAGCAGTCAGTGGAAGATGTACAGCCATCTGGTCTCCATCGAAGTCGGCGTTGAACGCTGTACATACGAGTGGATGAAGCTTGATTGCCTTACCCTCTACAAGGATTGGCTCGAAGGCCTGGATTCCAAGTCTGTGGAGTGTAGGAGCTCGGTTAAGCATAACCGGATGCTCTTTGATGACGTCCTCAAGGACATCCCATACCTCCGGCTGAAGTCTCTCAACCATCTTCTTGGCACTCTTTATGTTGTGTGCGGTTCCGTTAGCGGCAAGCTCCTTCATAACGAATGGCTTGAAAAGCTCGATAGCCATCTCCTTTGGAAGACCACACTGATAAATCTTAAGCTTTGGCTCTACACAGATAACTGAACGTCCTGAGTAGTCAACTCGCTTTCCGAGAAGGTTCTGACGGAAACGTCCTCCCTTTCCCTTGAGCATGTCTGAAAGAGACTTAAGAGCTCTGTTTCCAGGACCGGTAACAGGACGGCCACGACGGCCGTTGTCGATAAGTGCATCGACAGCCTCCTGAAGCATACGTTTCTCGTTACGAACGATGATATCCGGCGCTCCAAGATCAAGAAGTCTTCTAAGACGGTTGTTACGGTTGATGATTCGTCTGTAAAGGTCGTTAAGATCACTTGTTGCAAAACGTCCTCCATCGAGCTGAACCATTGGACGAAGATCCGGTGGAATAACAGGAATAACTGTCATAATCATCCACTCAGGCTTGTTTCCTGACTCACGGAAAGCCTCTACAACCTCAAGCCTCTTGATGATACGTGCACGCTTCTGGCCTGTAGCATTCTCAAGCTCTGCTTTAAGCTCTGCCGAATCCTTCTCGAGATCAATTGCTGCTAAAAGCTCATGGATAGACTCAGCACCCATTCCTACACGGAATGCTGAGCGGCCATAAGTATCGCATGCCTCCTGGTACTCTGACTCGTTGAGAATCTGCTTATATGCAAGCTTTGTCTCGCCCGGGTCAAGCACAATATATGAAGCAAAGTACAGTACTCTCTCAAGTACACGTGGAGATAAGTCAAGGATGAGTCCCATACGTGATGGGATACCCTTGAAATACCAGATATGAGATACAGGAGCAGCAAGCTCGATGTGTCCCATACGCTCTCTACGAACGCTTGACTTTGTGATTTCTACGCCACATCGGTCGCAGACAACACCCTTATAACGTATCTTCTTGTATTTACCACAATGACACTCCCAGTCCTTCGTTGGTCCGAAAATCTTCTCGCAGAAAAGACCGTCTTTTTCAGGCTTTAATGTTCTATAGTTAATAGTCTCAGGCTTTTTAACCTCGCCATGTGACCACTCTCTGATCTTTTCAGGAGATGCTAATCCAATCTGAATCGCATCAAACTGCATTGCCTGATTATTTTCTATATTATTTGTTTCTGGCATTTTGGCACTCCCTTCTAATTATTCTTCGTCATCAAGAACTTCATCAGCAAAAATATCGTCATCCGCTGTCTCAGGAGACTCTTCCTCTTCTATGTCAACAAGCTCTTCGTTGTCATCAAATTCTTTCTTTGAGAAACCATGCTCTGCGAATGACTCACTGTCCTCAAATGCATAGTCCTTATCGTTTCCGATAATTGAGTTGATATCTGTATTACCGTACTCACTTGTCTCGATAAGCTCAACCTCTTCTCTGTTCTCATCAAGTACCTTGACATCCAGACCAAGTGCCTGAAGCTCTTTGAGAAGTACCTTGAATGACTCTGGAATACCAGGCTCAGGGATATTCTCACCCTTGATGATAGCCTCGTAAGTCTTGACACGGCCAACAACATCATCGGACTTCATTGTAAGGATCTCCTGGAGTGTATATGCAGCACCATATGCCTCAAGAGCCCAAACCTCCATCTCTCCGAAACGCTGTCCACCGAACTGTGCCTTACCGCCGAGTGGCTGCTGTGTAACTAATGAGTAAGGACCTGTTGAACGTGCATGTATCTTATCATCAACAAGATGATGCAGCTTAAGGTAATGCATGTGTCCGATAGTTGTCTTTCCATCGAAGCACTCACCTGTTCTACCATCACGAAGCTGTACCTTTCCATCCTTTGAAATCGGAACACCCTTCCATAAGCTTCTGTGAGCTCTGTTTGTTGAAAGGTATTCCATAACGTCCTCACGGAGTGTATCAACATATTTATCATAGAAGATTTCAGCATCTGCGCTCCAGTATGGATGCTCAGACTGTAAATCCTTTTCAAGCTCTTCCTTATCGAACGGAAGATTTACGTAATCATTTGCAAGCTCAAGTGTATCCTCGATATCTACCTCGTTTGCTCCGTCAAATACAGGAGTTGAGATATTGAAGCCAAGTGCCTTTGCAGCGAGACTCAGGTGAATCTCAAGGACCTGACCGATGTTCATTCGTGAAGGAACACCGAGTGGGTTAAGTACGATATCCAGTGGACGTCCGTTTGGAAGGAATGGCATATCCTCAACAGGAAGCACACGGGAAACGACACCCTTGTTACCGTGACGTCCGGCCATCTTATCACCGACAGAAATCTTTCTCTTCTGTGCAATGTAGATACGTACTGACTGGTTTACTCCCGGAGAAAGCTCATCGCCGTTCTCTCTTGTAAATACCTTGGCATCAACAATGATACCGTAAGCACCATGAGGTACCTTAAGTGATGTATCACGAACCTCTCTTGCCTTCTCACCAAAGATGGCACGAAGAAGTCTCTCCTCTGCTGTAAGCTCTGTCTCACCCTTTGGTGTAACCTTTCCTACAAGGATATCACCGGCACGAACCTCTGCACCTACACGGATGATACCTCTCTCATCAAGGTCCTTGAGTGCGTCGTCGCCGACACCAGGGACATCACGTGTAATCTCCTCAGGTCCGAGCTTTGTATCACGTGACTCTACTTCATATTCCTCAATATGAACTGATGTATACACATCATACTCTACGAGACGCTCTGAAAGAAGAACGGCATCCTCGTAGTTGTATCCTTCCCATGTCATGAATCCGATAAGCGGGTTCTTTCCAAGAGCAAGCTCTCCCTGACTTGTTGAAGGACCGTCTGCGATAACATCGCCTGCCTTAACCTTGTCACCCTTAAATACGATAGGTCTCTGGTTGTAGCAGTTTGACTGGTTAGAACGAGAGAACTTTGTAAGGATATACTCTCTCTTGTTTCCGTCAGTCTCTTTTATGATAATGCGGTTTGACTCTGAAGATAATACCTCTCCGTCTGCCTTTGCAACTACGCAGACACCTGAGTCAACTGCGGCCTTTGTCTCAATACCTGTACCAACTACAGGAGCCTCTGTGGTCAGAAGCGGAACGGCCTGACGCTGCATGTTTGATCCCATGAGGGCACGTGTAGGGTCATCGTTCTGCAAGAATGGAATCAGCGCTGTAGCTACTGAGAATACCATCTTTGGAGACACATCCATATAATCAAATGCTGACTTATCGTACTCCTGAGTTTCCTCTCTGTAACGACCTGAAACTGAGTTACGTACGAAATGTCCTTCGGCATCAAGCTTCTCATTAGCCTGTGCTACGTGGTAGTTGTCCTCCTCATCGGCTGTCATGTATACAACCTCTTCTGTGACTACCGGGTTCTTAGGATCAGTCTTGTCAATCTTACGGTATGGAGCCTCTACGAAGCCATACTCATTGATTCTCGCATAGCATGCAAGTGAGTTGATAAGACCGATGTTTGGTCCCTCAGGAGTCTCTACAGGACACATACGGCCGTAGTGAGTGTAATGTACATCTCGAACCTCGAATCCGGCACGGTCTCTTGAAAGACCACCAGGTCCAAGTGCTGATAAACGTCTCTTGTGAGTAAGCTCTCCAAGAGGGTTGTTCTGATCCATGAACTGTGAAAGCTGTGAAGAACCGAAGAATTCTTTAACAGCGGCAGTTACAGGCTTTATATTGATAAGTGACTGAGGTGAAATTCCCTCTAAGTCCTGTGTAGTCATTCTTTCACGAACAACACGCTCCAGTCTTGAGAGACCGATACGGTACTGGTTCTGTAACAGCTCTCCAACCGCACGGATACGTCTGTTTCCAAGATGATCGATATCGTCATCTGTTCCTGCGCCCCACTCTAAGTGCATATTGTAGTTGATAGTTGCGAAGATATCCTCTTTAGTAATATGCTTTGGAATAAGGTCAGATATATCTCTCTTTATAGCCTCGATTCTGTCCTCAAGGGAATCATACTCCTCGAGAATCTGAGCGAGTACCGGATAGTAAACAAGCTCAGTAACACCGATAGACTTAGGATCCTCAAGCTCAGGAATCCAGCTTCTGATGTCAACCATCATAGAAGAAAGAATCTTGACATTTCTTGTCTCTGTCTGAATCCATAAAGCAGGAACGGCAGCGTTCTGGATCTGTGTAGCAAGCGCACGGTCAACAACAGTACCTGCCTCAGCGATAACCTCACCTGTAGAAGGATCAACTACGTCCTCAGCTAAAACCTGTCCACTGATACGGTTCTTTAAAGCAAGCTTCTTATTAAACTTATAACGTCCTACCTTGGCAAGGTCATATCTTCTAGGATCGAAGAACATTGCTGTGATAAGGCTCTCTGCACTCTCAACTGAAAGCGGCTCGCCCGGACGAATCTTCTTATATAACTCTAATAAACCAGCCTCATAGCTTCCCTGTGGCTCACGCTCTGTGATTGCAGGGTCCTTGCTGAATGATGCCTGGATCTTTGGCTCATCTCCGAACATATCGAGAATAGCCTGGTTTGTACCTACTCCAAGTGCACGTAAAAGTACTGTGATAGGTACCTTACGTGTTCTGTCTACTCTTACATAAAAAACGTCGTTAGAGTCTGTCTCATACTCAAGCCATGCACCACGGTTTGGAATAACAGTACAAGAATACAGGGTCTTTCCGAGCTTATCATGAGCAATTCCGTAATAAATACCAGGAGAACGAACTAACTGACTGACAATAACTCGCTCTGCACCGTTGATTACGAATGTACCGGTCTCTGTCATTAAAGGCAGATCACCCATGAAAATTTCATGCTCATTAATCTCATCTGTCTCTTTGTTGTGAAGTCTGACTTTAACCTTTAAAGGAGCTGCGTATGTTGCATCTCTTTCCTTGCACTCAGGAATTGTATACTTTACATCATCTTCGCATAATGTAAAATCTACAAAATCAAGACTAAGCTTTCCGCTGTAATCTGTGATTGGAGAGATATCCGCAAAAGCTTCCTTGAGACCTTCGTCTAAGAACCACTGATAAGAATCCTTCTGGACCTCAATCAGATTTGGCATCTGCAGAACCTCTTTTTGTCTTGAGTAACTCATACGCATGCTTTTTCCGGATGTGACCGGACGTATTCTGTTTTTCTCCATTGACGTTTCACCTCTCGTTTTTATTTTAATCTAGCAAGTATCTAGATAATGATTCAAAAACCACCCCAGTTACTATATCTTGTGGTTTTTCTCTTGTGCACATATTTGTGAATGCATTTTAGTGTAATTTACCTATTGACAAATTTGCATCACTTAAAAAATTGCATAAAAATGCCACTGCACCACAATAGTGCAACGTATACTATACAACAAATCCGACACGAATGCAAGTGTTTTTTTTAAATATCCAAAGTATTTATGCAATAATTTTGTGGGATGTCGGATAGGCTACGAGCAGAGGTCCCAAAAATGCTTAGGCATTTTCGGGACGCGCTCCGACTGTCGCGCAATAAAAACATAAAAAAGAGCCAAGGCGCAAATAAAATTTGCCCTTGGCTCTTTTTTATGTTTTTACTCCGCTCGTAGCCTATCCGACTATTTAAGAGTAACCTTAGCACCCTCTGCCTCAAGTTTAGCCTTAGCATCCTCTGCTGAAGCCTTGTCAAGCTGCTCTTTGATAACCTTTGGTGCACCATCAACAGCGTCCTTAGCCTCTTTAAGTCCAAGACCTGTGATCTCACGAACAACCTTGATAACCTTAACCTTGTTTGGTCCAACCTCTGTAAGCTCTACGTCGAACTCAGTCTTCTCCTCAGCTGCTGCTCCGTCAGCTCCTGCTGCTGCAACTACAACACCTGCTGCTGCAGAAACACCGAACTCTTCTTCACAAGCTTTTACTAAATCATTTAACTCTAATACGCTTAACTCTTTGATAGCATCAATAAACTCTGCTGTTGTTAACTTTGCCATTATAATTTCCTCCATTTAAAAATTTAATTATGATAATAAGGTTCAAATATAATATTTGAATTATTCTGCTGCTGGAGCTTCCTCTGCAGCATCCTCTGCTGGTGCTGCCTCTACGGCTGCATCTGCAGCGCCACCCTGCTCTGCGATCTGATTGAGTACACGAGCAAGATTTGTGATAGGTGACTGAATGCTTCCAAGTAATTTTCCAAGAAGCTCTTCTCTGCTAGGTACAGCGGCGATTGCCTTCATACCCTCAGCATCATAAAATGTTCCCTCAACTATACCTGCTTTAATCTCTAAAGCCGGAGCTGTTTTAGCGAACTTAGCTAAGACTCTAGCTGGTGCTGTTGCATCCTCTGCTGATACAGCGAATGCGCTTGGTCCTTCAAGGACATCCTTTAATCCCTCGAACTCTGTTCCCTGAATTGCACGGTTTACTAAAGTATTCTTGTATACCTTGTAAGTTACACCGGCTTCTCTTAACTGTTTACGTAACTGAGTATCCTCTGCTACTGTGAGTCCTAAGTAATCAACAACTACTACCGACTGTGCACCATTGATAACACTGGAAATCTCATCTACGATTGGCTGTTTAAGTTCTACCTTTGCCACGATTCATTTACCTCCTTTTAGATTTTCGCATAAAAGACATGAGGTATTTGATTTATTAATCAAAGAAACCCTCCTGCCTGTCGACAGAAGGGTACAAGTCAAAATTCAAGATAAATCTCGAAAATTCCCTCGGTAGGTTCTACGTTTACGCCTTGCGGCACCTACTGTCTTCGGCAATATGCATTGCAATTATATCAAACTATATTACGGATGTCAATTACTTTCCGCAAAACTTTTGCTTGGCGTTTGATAGGTCTTGTAAATAACTGTTTTACTGTAACTGTTTAACTATCTTACTGTGTAATCTTAACCACGTTTAACTTAACGCCAGGTCCCATTGTAGATGTAAGAGTTGCACTCTTAATGTACTGACCCTTTAAGCTAGCAGGTTTTGCTTTATTAATTGCACCCATAAGAGACTGGAAGTTGTCGTTTAACTGCTCGTCTGTGAAAGATGCTTTTCCAACTGGCACATGGATAATGTTTGTCTTGTCCAATCTGTACTCAATCTTACCGGCTTTGATATCGTTAACAGCTTTTGTTACATCCATAGTAACTGTTCCTGCCTTTGGGTTTGGCATTAAGCCCTTTGGTCCAAGGACACGTCCTAAACGACCAACAACACCCATCATATCAGGTGTAGCAACTACAACGTCGAAGTCTAACCATCCCTCGTTCTGGATCTTTGGAATTAACTCCTCGCCTCCAACGAAGTCAGCTCCTGCTGCCTGTGCCTCGTCAACCTTAGTTCCCTTAGCGAAAACTAAAACCTTAACTGTTTTTCCTGTTCCGTGTGGTAATACAACCGCACCACGGATCTGCTGCTCTGCGTGACGTCCGTCGCAGCCTGTTCTAAGATGAAGCTCGATTGTCTCGTCAAATTTAGCTGTAGCATTTTTCTTTACGATAGAGATAGCGTCAGCAACATCGTACTGCTCTTTCTTATCAAATGCCTTAACAGCGTCTTGATACTTCTTTCCTCTTTTCATGAAAAAATAACCTCCTGGTGGTAATATCGGGAGAGGACCCTCCCACATTTACGTTTCTTTGTTATTCTAATTTAATTTAGGTTACATAAATTTGTAACTTCTTTAGGGGTATGTTCTCTTCGCTAAGTTCAAGCTTCACCCAAAAGGCGGGCTTGCTTTCGCTAATCTCAGAGAACGACCTCACACTAACCTCAGCCTGCGCGTTATACGCTTGGCTTCGCCAAGTGTTATTCGGTCACTTCAACACCCATTGATCTTGCTGTACCAGCGATCATGCTCATTGCAGACTCAAGTGAAGCTGCGTTTAAGTCAGGCATCTTAAGCTCAGCGATTTCCTGAATCTGTGCCTTTGTGATCTTAGCAACCTTCTTCTTGTTTGGCTCGCCTGAACCAGACTGAATCTTGCAAGCTTTCTTGATTAATACTGGAGCAGGTGGAGTCTTAGTAATGAAACTGAAACTTCTGTCTGCATATACAGTAATAACTACAGGGATAATTAAGTCGCCCTGATCGGCTGTCTTTGCATTAAACTGCTTTGTGAACTCTACGATGTTTACACCGTGCTGTCCAAGTGCAGGTCCAACTGGAGGAGCTGGAGTTGCCTTTCCAGCAGGGATCTGCAATTTAATGTATCCTTCTACTTTCTTTGCCATTTGGAATTGCCTCCTTAATTTGTTTTCTTAACATCTGCGAAACTTACTTCTACCGGTGTCTCGCGACCGAACAGCTCTACATTAATTGTAACTGTCTGCTTATGATAATTCATAGCTGTGATAACACCGACTGTATCCTTCCAGACACCGCCGATAACGACTATCATGTCACCCTCAGCAAAATCAACTACCACGTTTTCCGTCTTAATACCCAAAGGTCTCATCTCGGCATCTGTGAGAGGAACCGGTTTGCTTCCCGGACCTACAAATCCAGTTACGCCTCTGGTATTTCGTACAACGTACCATGTATCATCATTCATAATCATATGAATAAGAACATAGCCTGGAAACATCTTCTTGGAAACCTGTTTACGAACACCGTTCTTCACCTCTGTAACGTCCTCCAACGGAACACGCACTTCAAGGATCTGGTCCTCAAGATGTCTGTTTTCGATTGTTTTGTCAATATTAGCTTTGACTTTGTTTTCATAACCTGAATAGGTATGAACTACATACCAGTTCGCTTCTGTCATAATCACTTTGCCTCCGTTTTAAAAATGTAAACCAATAAGGAAATCTACGCCCTGCTGGATACCCCAGTCAAGAAGCGCAATAATAAGACCGGTAACTACTGAAACCGCCAGTACTGCAATGGTCTGTCTGATGACCGATTGCTTCTCAGGCCAGATAATCTTCTGAAATTCAGCTTTCAGACCTGAAAACCAGCTTGTTTTTGGAGCCTTTTCGACTTTTTCATTCTGTCCCATAATGTACTCCTTCACTCAGTTCCTAGACTATTTTGTTTCCTTGTGCATTGTATGAGTTCTGCAGAATCTACAATACTTCTTGGTTTCCATTCTGTCCGGATGAGTTTTTTTGTCCTTTGTCATGTTGTAATTACGACGCTGACATTCTGTGCACGCTAATGTAATCTTTGTACGCACGACTTCCACCTCCGTTTAAATTCTTTGTTGTTTGTACCCTTAAAAAAAGGCATAAAAAAAAGACCTATTTCCAAGCCTGTATACTATATCACAGTTGAGCCGTAACCGTCAATAGCTATTTTAAAATTTATTGTAAATTCTTTTGGACAGTGCCGCTGTCTGCACCTTTTTTGTGTGTCCGGCAGCAATTAATTTTTATAAATCTTACAGATACATCACTAAATATAGTACATTTATCTGAATTTTTCAAGTATTTTGTTGTTGTAAATCCTCAATTATGACGATATAATATATGTGTATAAGTAGAATTTGATAATTAAAAATTTTACATAGCTTATTATAGCTGCAGTTAAGCATTAGTAATCGCAGCTATACAATCTAATATTTAAAGGATTACCATTTAACGGATTAAACGATTTTCACGGATGAAAGGAGGGGTCTTTATGGCAAAGATAGACAGTGCCTACGCTTACTATGCCAGCACTTATGCCAATAAAGAGGTATCGCGCTATGATTCGCACAAGAAAAGCGATCTGCGCAAGATATACAACAGAATAATAAAGACAAATAAAGAGTCCCCTCTGTACAAGATTTCCAATATGTCCGAGGCCAAGAAATATGCTATCGATATAAAGGAAAGCTCTAAGGCTATCTTAAATGCCGTGGATTCGCTTTCTGATAAATACGCAGGCTCCTCTGACTCCTTCCAGAAGAAGGTTGCGGAGTCATCTAATGAGGATGCTGTAGGCGTGCGCTACGTGGGTGACGGCTCAGAGAATAAAGGAGCAGACGGCTTTGATATAGAGGTCAGACAGCTCGCCGCACCACAGGTCAATACCGGCAGCTACTTAGACAGCAAGGCTCTGTCCTTTATACCGGGCAGCTATTCCTTTGACATAAATACCAATGCATCATCCTATGAGTTCCAATTCGGAGTGAGCACCGGTGAAACAAACGGCGAGGTGCAGGACAAGCTCAAGAGGCTCATAAACGCATCCGGTCTTGGCATCAAGGCAGACACAGTCCATGATGACTCAGGCAATGCAGCGCTTCAGCTTACATCAATGCAGACAGGTCTCAGCGAGACTGAGGATTCTCTCTTTAGTGTGGCTCCATCAGCTAACGCCGAGTCCATAAGCATGATGAAGCAGCTGGGTATTGATAAGGTATCATCCCCTGCCCACAACTCTGACTTTTCGCTGAATGGCACCGCGCACTCATCCTTGTCCAACACCTTTACCATCAATAATGCCTTTGAGCTCACGCTCAAAAAGCCGACCACAGATACAGGTGCCGCAGCCATCGGTTTTAAGACCAATTCCGATGCAGTTGCCGACAATATACAGACTCTGGTTGACGCATACAATAAGATGATAGACGTGGCAGATGATTATTCAATGACCGACTCTGCAGATGCCACAAGGCTGCTTCGTGATATAAGCTCCATCACAAAGGGCTCACAGTCAAAGCTTTCCTACATCGGTCTCATGACAGACGATGCCGGCAAGCTCACTATTGACCGCGATATCCTCGCCGGTGCGCTTCGTCCGGACAGAGCTGATGACACCTTCAACACTCTTACAGCACTAAAGGATGCAATAGGTGACAAAGCAAACTCTGTGACAGTCAACCCTATGAACTATGTGCAGAAGGTTGTTGTGGCATATAAGAATCCCGGGCACAATTTCAACACACCATATATTTCGTCAATTTATTCAGGCATGATGCTTGACAGCTACGCATAAACGGCTGTTGTACCAAATCAGTACAACAGCCGTTATTTTATATTTATTATTTGATAATTAAAAGATAATCTCACACCGATAGTTCCTTATGTATCATTACAAATATTTCACATATTCAAGCGCATGCTCTCTAATATAGCATCTCTTAAACGCTGCAAATCGTGACTCTCGCCTAATCAATGCCTGTAGCTTTCTCAAAGCAAACACTGAATTTGAATTTTGATCAAGCTCATCCAATGTATCATATAGCTTATTCATTTCTTTATTCAATTCATTAAAACGGAACGCACTTTTATATACCCTCATCCCGCTATTTTTCATATTAAAAACATCTGTCACAAGCTCAGCCGTCATTTCTGCATCGTAGTCATCCGTTTCTTTTGCTATAACCTCTGTATTGCCATCATGCAGTCTGAAATAAATCCTTTCCTCCGGATCATACACACAACAATCAATTATATGATTATCATACTTTCGCTGATTCTTCACACTATTACAATGCCCACATGCCAAAAATAAATTATTCCAGTCAAATCTCAGTTCTTTATATTTACCATCGAAATGAGGCTTCAAATGCTCAACCTGGGGATCTTGTAATTTATCTATTTCACATATATAACACTTATTATTGAAATCACTTATCAGGCGTTCAACGACATCCGGTTTATTATAACTTCCATTTGTTTTTTCCTTCTCAACGGTCAGAGATACCGGTGCCGGAAAACTTCGTTCCACTTTTACCATACTAGGCCTCCCTGTTCCTGAGCTTCGCCCTCAGCTCCTGATACTCTGTGGTAAGGTTTAATGCCAGATAATCCGGTATTTCGTCCAGATATAATTCAAGATCAGCAATTTTTTCATAATCATCTGCATTAAGTTCTGCTTTTTGTGATAATTGCTTATATTGATCAAATTTATTTCTCAATTCATCTGACAGCTCATCAGTGTTAAAATATCCCTCAACAATACCACTATAAGGTACATCTGATAAGCCTTTTTCAACAAGTGTTCTGCTCTCAAGATCATAAATGACCGCATTCTCCAAAGAATTTAAAACAAAAGGTGAATGTGTAGTAACAATAAACTGAATATTAGGAAACAGCCCCACTAAAACCGGCAATATTTTTTTCTGTAATTCAAGATGCAGATGTGTTTCTATTTCATCTATTAATACAACACCCTCCATTTCAAAATTAGTTCTAAGACCTGATTTAGCCTCCATTCTCATAATTAAGTCATTAATAATATCCAATATTGCAGCATAACCACGTGACATTGTATTAAAATCAAACGGCTCTCTATTGGATTCATGTATAGAAAATTGAAATGTCTCATCATTAAATTTAAGCTTAAGCTGATCATCATCGAAAATAGATTGTAATATTTTTTCAAACTGCTTAAACCAATTATCAATTTTTTTTGACTTTTCACTATCTTTGGTAAATGCCTGTGTTGCCTTCAAATCAACAAGATATTTTGTGAGCTTTACTCCGGGATTGTCATTAATGTTGTAATGATCCTCAAGCTGTATTTTCTCTATATTTTTGTATGGTTCAACCTGAAATTCTCTTTCGTCTTTATAATATGCAAAAATAAAATTTCCCTCATTAAATTTATTTTGCATATCAATCATAGAGTCAAAGACTGCTGTTGCGCCCATGTTACTTGATTTAGAGCTCTGCACAATTGCATCAAAATAAGTAACTAAAGCCTCCAAAACACTCGTTTTCCCACTGCCATTTTTTCCTGTTAAAATCAAATGCTTTCTTTTATTTTTATCCAAGGGAATTGCAATATTTTCTAAATGATGAACTTTTCTTATTTCTATTTCTGTTAAAAAAGTCTGTTTCATAATAATTTTACCTCGCAAATCATTTAATGATATTTAAAAGCATCCTCTTTATTAAGTATAGCTGATTTTCAAATTAAATACAATGCAGAAAAACGGCTGTTGTACTGATTTGGTACAACAGCCGTTATTTTATATTTTTTATAATAGTGGCTGCAAATCTCCCACCATTTTTTCCTCAAGCGTCCTGAGCCTCTCGGCAATTGCCACACTCTTTGAATCTGCATCGCGATATTCATTGAGACTGCTGCTGATTGTCTCTATGCCCATATTACAGCCCTCCGTCAGTAGCTTTGCTGCCTGGGACTGATCATCATTCACTGCCATCTTCATTGCTGTCTGCAGCTTCGCAGCCATCTTTGCAAACACACCCGGTTCCTTAATATCTGCACCTGCTTTGTCAAGCATATCCCTGCAATCCACTGACAGCCTTGTGTGCTCATCATAGTACTTGTCTATCAGCTCACGAAGCTGCTTGTCATCTGTGTGTTCTCTTATATCATCCATACTCTCAAGTGCCATCTTACAGCCCGCTATGCAATCCTGAAGCAAGAGCACCGAATCATGATTCTCTATATTTTTGCTCATAAAAACCTCCATACTTCTTTTCTATTTAGTATGGAGGTTTTCATGAAAAAATATTCACTTAATGCTTTTTAAATTTTTCTGATACAAGAAATCCAATACCGGCAAGCACAAATACCACCGCCAGCACGACCATCGGAAAACTATCTATATATCCAATATCAGTGGAATACCCCAAAGTTGCCAAACTAAGGTAAGTCAGATGTAGATTAATCTGATCCACCGCAAATAATAACGCTGCTGTCAGCCAACAAATTGATGCTGCAATTTTTTCACTCTTCATATGTATTCTCCTTTAATTATTGCTTTCTTTCCACACATACATTCCGTCAGGACATTTAACGTTTTTATCACCCAATTGCATCGTTACTGTTCTGGGACTTTCAGAATATACCTTTTTGCTGCTTTCAACAACAGTAACTTTTTTAGGTCCTCTTGTCACATAATATTTTTGTGACTCACTATTAACAAAATTTACTCTAGGCTTAAATTCAAGCCAGTTTTTTTTATGAGGTGCAACATTTATTGTCAACGTTTCTGAAAAACTTTTCGTTCCACACCAACCACTTCCTACCGCTGCATTAAACGCATCTTTATATCCACCACTCAACGATGCATTTATGTTCCAGAAACGCTTGCTGACACGGATACTTCCATAGATTGTTTTGAACTCGTTCCATTAGCAAGTATTGGGGAAATTCTCCTATTACTGCCATACTTTGTTCCTTTTGAGCTTGTTACAAATCTATATTTGTATGTGAACATTCCGCATGTATCTATACCGTTATTCGTGCTTAATTTGTACGTATCATAATTAAATAACCCCGACAAACTATTATTATTAATTTCCTCCGTCATGTTTTCTTTTTCAATCTGATTATATATTTTTTGAGCTTCAATTCCCGTATAAAACCGCAAATTACCATTCTCATCAGGTATAGCTATCTGCGTGACTTGTTCATAATTTGAATATAAATTTTCACTTTCAGAAACAGAACTATTTTCCGCTGCAAACACATTAACTAAATTACTGCTATTTAGTAATACTATAGTAAACAGTCCTATGCACAATTCTTTTAATATTTTCTTCATCTTAATATCGTCTCCTTTTTATGTAGTTATGTTTATGATTTCTTATCTTGTCCATCACCTGACCTCTTGATTGTCCAGCCATAGACCATTATACTGTCCTTATTAAGATAAAAGGAAAGGCTCCGGAGCCCTTCCCGCAA